>NZ_JBFAKH010000062.1:0-48761 GCF_040655635.1 Streptomyces sp. NPDC050388 | reverse complement strand
TGGGTTACGTTTTTTTTCTCGCGCCCCCTCTTCATCAGAGGTTGGCCGTTGCGGGCGGCCTGGCGGGGGCGGGGCGGCGCCCGGTCCCCTGTTCCGGTCGCGGCCCCGCGGGCTGGGGTGCCCAGGTCGGTCACGAGCCGCAGCAGCCGCCCGCCGGGGCCTCAGCAGCGACTGCCGACGCCGCCACAGGGGCGCCGAGCTGAACGAGCTGGGGCGCGCAGCAGCCGCCGCCGTCGGCCTGAGCGGCGTCGGGGGCGTCGAAGAGGCCGGCACCGCCGCAGACTCCGGTCTCGGGCAGGGTGAGTTCCACGCGGTCTGCCGCGTCGAGGTCGCCGGCGATGGCGGCGGCGACGGAGCGGACCTGCTCGTATCCGGTCATCGCGAGGAAGGTGGGGGCGCGGCCGTAGGACTTCATCCCGACCAGGTAGATGCCCTGTTCGGGGTGGGCGAGCTCGCGGTGGCCGTGCGGGTAGACGGTGCCGCAGGAGTGCTGGTTGGGGTCGATCAGCGGGGCGAGCTCGACCGGGGCCTGGAGGCGCTCGTCCAGGTTGAGGCGGACCTCGGACAGGAAGGACAAGTCGGGGCGGAAGCCGGTCAGCACGATCACCTCGTCCACCGCGTCCAGGCGGCGCCCGTCCTCGCCGACGAGGACCAGGCGGCCGTCGGTGTTGCGCTCGACCGCCTCGGTGCGGAAGCCGGTGACCGCCTCCGCGTGGCCCTCGTCGACGGCGGCCTTGGCCGCCAGGCCCAGGGCGCCGCGGGCGGGGAGCTGGTCGGCTTCGCCGCCGCCGAAGGTGGAGCCGGAGATGCCGCGGCGCAGGATCCATACCGCCTTCGTTCCCGCGTCGTCGTCGGCCTTGGCGAGGTCGGCGAGGTAGGCGAGCGCGGTGAAGGCGGAGGCGCCGGAGCCGATCACAGCGGTGCGCTTGCCCGCGTACCGGGCGCGGACGGCGAGGTCCTTCAGGTCCGGGACGCGGTAGGTGATCCGGTCCACGGCGGCCTTCTCGCCGAGAGCGGCAAGGCCGCTGCCACCGGCCGGGGACGGGGTGGCCCAGGTGCCGGAGGCGTCGATGACGGCGCGGGCGAAGAGGCGCTCCTCACGGCCGTCGGCGTGGGCGACGTGCACGACGAACGGCTGCTGGTCGCGGTCGGCGTCGACGATCCGGTCCCGGCCGGCCCGGGAGACACCGGTGACGCGCGCGCCGTAGCGGACGCGGCCGCCGAGGACGTCGGCAAGCGGCTGCAGGTAGCGGTCGGCCCAGTCGCCGCCGGAGGGGTAGGTGGCCGGGTCCGGCCTCGTCCAGCCGGTGGGAGCGAGGAGCTTCTCGGCGGCCGGGTCGACCACCTCGCCCCAGGTGGAGAACAGCCGGACGTGCGACCACTCGCGCACCGCCGCGCCGGCAGTGGGCCCGGCCTCCAGGACCAGGGGCTCGATGCCCCGGTCGACCAGGTGGGCGGCGGCGGCCAGACCGGCGGGGCCGGCCCCGATCACGACGACGGGCAGCTCGATGGTGGGCGCGTTCACGGAGACTCCTCGCGTGTCTGTTTCGACATCTGTCGATGGCTTGCGCGGCCCAGCATGACACCTGTATTGATAGGCGTCAACATAGGCATTCATCGAATCCATATGGGGGTCTACTGATGGAACACATCGACGTCGTCGTCATCGGCGGCGGCCAGTCGGGACTGGCGAGCGCCCACGCGCTGCTGCGCCGCGGGCTGCGGCCGGTGGTGCTGGAGGCGTCTGGTCGCGCGGCCGGGTCGTGGCCGCGCTACTACGACAGCCTCACCCTGTTCTCGCCCGCCCGGTACAGCTCCCTGCCCGGCATGCCGTTCCCCGGCGATCCGGACCGCTACCCGCACCGGGACGAGGTCGCCGCCTACCTCACCGCGTACGCCGCCCGCCTGGACGCGGACATCCGCACCGGCCACCGGGTCACCGCCGTCCGGCGCGGCGACGGCGGCTTCGAGGTGGAGCTGGCCAGCGGCGGCCTGCTCGCGGCCCGGGCCGTGGTCGCGGCGTCCGGCACGTTCGGCCGGCCCCACCGCCCCGCCCTCCCGGGCCTGGAGACGTTCACCGGCACGCTGCTGCACGCCGCCGAGTACCGCCGCCCGGAGCCGTTCGCCGGGCAGCGAGTCGTGGTGGTGGGCGCGGGGAACTCCGCCGTGCAGATCGCCGCCGAACTCGCCACGGTCGCCCGGGTCACGCTCGCCAGCCGCGCACCGGTGAAGTTCGCCCGCCAGCAGATCCTCGGCCGGGACCTGCACTTCTGGCTGCAGCGCACCGGCCTGGACACCGCCCCGCTCGGCGGCCTGCTGCGCGAGCCCCCGACCCAGCTCGTCATCGACGACGGCCGCTACCGCGCCGCCCTCGGCCAGGGCGTGCCAGACCGGCGGCCGGTGTTCACCGGTGCCGAGGAGGCGAAGGTGGTCTGGGCGGACGGAACTCGGGAGGAGGCCGACGCGATCGTGCTGGCCACCGGCTACCGCCCCGACCTGCCCTACCTCGCTCCCCTCCCCGGCGCCCTGGATGCCGCCGGGAACCCCCGGCACCGGGAGGGCATCGCCACCGGGGTACCGGGGCTGGCATTCGTCGGGCTGGAATGGCAGCGCAGTCTGTCGTCGAACTCGTTGCGTGGCGTGGGCCGGGACGCGGAGCGGATCGCCCGGTGCCTGGCCGCCTACCTCGCGCGCCGGTGACGGACCTCCCCGCACTGGTTCGACGTGTGTCAACATAGACGCATGTCGAATGCGAAGGTGCTGCCGCTGCTCGAGCCCGCCGACGGTCAGAGTGTGGCGCCGTGCTGCCCGCCGCTGACCGAGCGCCCGATGACCGCCGAGGAGGCCGAGACCGCGGCGCGGATGTTCAAGGCGCTCGGTGACCCGGTCCGCCTTCGGCTGTTCTCTGCCGTGGCCTCCCATGAGGGCGGGGAAGCGTGCGTGTGCGACATCTCCGACGTCGGCGTCTCCCAGCCCACGGTGTCCCACCACCTGAAGAAGCTGAAGGAGGCCGGGCTGCTCACCTCCGAGCGGCGCGGCACCTGGGTGTACTACCGCGTCGAGCCGTCCGTGCTCGCCGCCATGGGCCAACTGCTGGTAGGCGCATCGGCTGCGGCATGACCACACCCGGACGCCCGCCGGTAACGTCCAGGGCCGCTGCGGCGGCGGGCAGTTGCCAAGAGCGGTAGTGGACGAGGCGGGCGGTTGCCATCCTGACGGGATGGAGGAAGCAGAAGACCGGTTGAGCCTGCCCCGGCCCCGCTGGGCGAATGCCGAGATCGCTGTCTGGGGCGGCTATCTGCGAGTGGCCGAGACCGCCGCCCGACACTGGATCGCCCACGGCCCGGACGACCTGCTGCCCCTCCCGATCCTCTACAACTACCGGCACAGCATGGACACGGCCGGCTCCTGAAGCGCTGTGCCGTCGCTACGGTGTCGGCTTCTTGTGGCGGGTGAGGAGCTCGGTGAAGAAGTCGGAGATGAGCTGCGGGCTGTCGGGCCGGGTGAGTTCCCAGCCGCCGAAGCGGTAGATCTCATAGCCGGCCAGCCGCAGGCGGCGGTCCTCGGCGACCATCTCCGAGTACAGCCTGGGCGAGGCGGTGTACGTGGTGCGACCGTCCGCGCCGGTGGGGTTCTTGGTGCCGTAGTGATGGGCGCCGTCGACCTCGATCACGATGCGGGAGCGGTCGGGGGCCAGCAGCAGGAAGTCCATGCGCTGGCGGTGCAGGGCACCGCTGTGTCCGCCGCTCTTGCGGGTGTAGGGGTCGTAGTGCAGGTAGACCTGCGGAATGAGGGCGGGCAGGTCGAACCCGTCGGGTTCGGCATAGCGGGCGCAGTACGTGCGCAGGACCGTCTGCTCCGGCAGGGAATCCAGGGAGCGGTACAGCCGCCGGTACAGGGCATCGGCGGCCTCCGGCTCCTTGGCAGCCGGCATGTGGTTCGCCTGCCACCAGGTGACCACCTGCCGCCAGGTCAGGCCCTGTACCGGCAGCGGATCGCTGTAGACGAGGCAGTTCTCGGCGTTCTGGACAATTTCCACGTCGTTGTTCACCGCGTCCCGCAGCACGATCTTCGGCTTCGGGCCGACGGCCGCGAAGATGAGGTTCTTGAAAGGGCCACGGGGGCCGTTCTTGAAGCGTCGCTCGTACTCGGCCTCCTGCAGGTCCTCCAGGGCCTGCCGGGTCGGCCCGAGCAGCCCTTCGATGCACTCGCGCCGCGCCTGCCAGCCGCCGCCCCCGGACATGTCGTTCTTGCGCCAGTAGTCGTAGAAGCCGCTGTGATGGCGGAACGGCAGCTGCGGCGGCTCAAGGCCCAAGCGCTCGAGAACCGCCCGGTGCGCTTTCACGGCGAGGACGACTTCCTCGTCATTCATGCGTTCGTCGTGGCGTGTGCCCCGGGCGACGAAGTCCTCGTGCAGCAACCGGGTCAGGGCCACGGCTACGTCCAGGTCCGGGTGGGCCGGCAGGGGGCCGAACCGCAGGGACTCCATCAGCTCGACATCCAGCTCCCACAGCTGGCACACCCATTCACCTGGCCTGTGGTCGGGCCAGTCCACGTGCTCATCGGGCCTGCCGCGGAAGAAGTCATCTGTCTGCATGCTCGCGCGTCCCCCTGCCCCACAGCGCTGTCGGAAGAAATTGTCGCTGGTGTCACCGACAAGGGGGAGCTGTACGCAACCGGTGAACAGGGCGGTGACAGCGCGGCGGCCGCCCGGCGCCTACGTGAGGAGGCCGGTGACCTCGCGGACGGCGTCCCGGGCGGTGCGGCCGACGCCGATGAGGGTGGCCGAGGCCGGGCCGGTCCAGTCGCCGTAGCCGAGCAGGTGCAGCCGCGGCTCGCCCAGGGCACGTGTGCCGTCGGTGGGGATGCGGCCGCGCGGCCCGCGCAGATCCAGCGGGGCGAGGTGGGACAGAGCCGGGCGGAAGCCGGTGCACCAGATGACCGCGTCCGCGCCGCTCTGGCTGCCGTCGGCCCACTGGACGCCTTCGGCGGTGAGCCGGGTGAACATCGGCTTCGCCGCGAGGAGTCCGGCGTCGCGGGCGGCGCGGACCGGGGGCACGGCCACGATGTCGCCGAGCGAGGCGACGCCGCCGGTGTCGCTGCGGCCGGCGTCGAGGGCGCGGCGGCGGGCGGTGGCGACGTCGAACAGGGCGCGGCCGTCGATGTCGTCGGCCAGGAACCGGGGCGGGCGCTGGGTTGCCCACGTGACATCGATGTGGCCGTCCAAGGCGAGGTCGGCGGCGATCTGGGCGCCGGAGTTGCCGCCGCCGGCCACGATGACGCGCTGCCCGGCGAAGTCGGCCGGACGGCGGTAGTGCACCGTGTGCAGCTGTCGTCCGGTGAAGACGAATCGGCCGGGAATGGCGGGGAGGAAGGGGCGCGACCAGGTGCCGGTCGCGCTGATGACCGCCCGGGCCCGCCAGGTGCCGGAGTCCGCCTCGACCAGGAGCCGGTCGCCGTCGCGGCGTACGGCGTCCACCCGGGCGCCGTGCTGGACGGGCAGGTCGTAGCGCTTCTCGTAGTCGGCGAGGTACTCCACCACGTGCCCGGCGTCCGGGTACGTGGTGCCGGGCTGGGTGGGCATGAGCCGCCCGGGAAGTGAGGAGTGGTCGGCCGGGGAGAACAGGTGCAGCGAGTCCCACATGTGCTGCCAGGACCCGCCCGGCGCCGGGTCGGCGCCGAGGATGGTGAAGTCGATGCCGAGGCGGCGCAGGTGGTAGCCGGCGGCGAGCCCGGCCTGGCCGCCGCCGATCACTACCACCGGGGACGTACGCGTCACTTGGCGGCTTTCCGGCCGGGCGCGAAGATGAGCGCCACCAGCGCGAGCCCGACCACGGTGCCGATGAGCTGCATGCCGATGAAGCCCATGACCGAACCGGGGGCGATGCCGGCGAAGGTGTCGGTGAAGGCGCGGCCGATGGTCACCGCCGGGTTGGCGAAGGACGTGGACGAGGTGAACCAGTACGCGGCACCGATGTACGAGGCGACCGCGACGGGCGCGAACCGAAGCCGGTCGGTACGGGCCAGACCGAAGATCAGCAGGATCAGACCGGCCGTGGCGACGACCTCACCGAGCAGCAGATGCCCGGCGGACCGGTCGTGCGTGGACCACTTCACCAGCGGTTCGCCGAACATCGCATCGGCCAGGATCGCGCCGCCGATGCCGCCTGCGATCTGCGCCGGGACGTACGCGGCCGCCTCGCGCCCGTTCACGCCGGGGCCGCCGCGCCGGGCGGTCCACCACTCGGCGAGGGTGACCGCGGGGTTGAAGTGCGCGCCGGAGACCGGGCCGAGCAGGGTGATCAGGACGCCGAGGCCGAAGACGGTGGCGAGCGAGTTGGCCAGCAGCTGCAGGCCGACGTCCTTGGTCAGTTCGGTGGCCTGGATGCCGGAGCCGACCACCACCGCTACCAGGGCCGCGGCGCCGATCAGTTCGGCCGCGGCCTTGGCGATCAGCGGAGGAGTCTGGGGCGGGGTGGCCCCCGGGGTGGGCTGCGGCTCGGCGGCGGCTATGGCGGCCTGGCCGGCTCTGTCGTGCTCAGTGGCCTCGGTGGCGGTCAACAGGACTCCTCGGTGCATGCGGGATGGCGACGGGCCGCGGCGACGGACCGGCGCCGGAATCAGGGGCAGGACCGCTTGACGTTGTTCTCGGCGGTGGCGCGCGCGGTCTCCGCCAGATCGGCGAACTGGCCCGCGAGGGAGGCGATGACGTCGGGCTTGAGCCGGTAGTAGGTGAACCGGCCGCACGGCTCGGTCTCCACGACTCCGGCCTCGCGCAGCACCTTCAGATGGTTGGAGAGGTTGGTCTGCTTGGCCCCCGTCTCCTCGATCAGGTGGGTGCTGCACAGCGTCTCCCTGGCGAGCAGGGTGACGATCTGGAGCCGGAGCGGGTCCGCGAGCACCCGCATCAGATCAGTGTCGACTGACATCATCATGGACTGATAATCTCACATCACTCCGGGCTGATACCAGCCTGGGGTGATCCTTGGGACCCGCATCCCCACACCGCGTGGGGACCCATGCCTCGAAGGGGTTTCCCATGACCGCATCCCCGCCCCCTGTCCTGCCCGACGAGCGCCTCGCGTCCGGCATCGCCCGCCTCGCCGTGCGCTATCGCGGGCGCTTCGCCGCCGAGACCATCCAGCGCCTGGTCATCGACTCCTATGAGCGCCTCGCCGAGCACGCCCGCGTCCGCACCCACCTGGTCGTGCTGGCCGAGCACCTGGCCACCGAGCGCCTGGACGCGCTCGCGCACATCGAGGGCGCGCCGGGCAGCGGCCTGCCCCGCGTGCTGTTCGTGTGCAGCCACAACGCCGGCCGCTCCCAGATGGCCGCCGCCCTCCTCGCGCACCGCGCCGCCGGACAGGTTGCTGTTTCCTCCGCGGGCACACATCCGGCTGCCGAGGTCGAGCCGGTCGTCACGCAGGTGCTGACCGAGGCCGGGGTGGACCTCACGGACGCGTTCCCCAAGCCGCTGACCGACGAGGTCGTGCGGGCCGCCGACATCGTCATCACCATGGGCTGCGGGGATTCCTGCCCGATCGTGCCCGGCCGCCGCTACCTGGACTGGCCCGTGGCCGACCCCGACGGCGCATCGATCGAAGTCGTCCGCCAGATCCGCGACGACATCAACACCCGCATCACCGACCTGCTCGCCAGCCTGCCGAGCACCTGAACTGCCCTGTACCACCTGCCACCACTTCGTGAAGGAAGAACGCATGTCCTCCGCTCCGCTCGCCTCCGTGCTGTTCGTCTGCGTCCACAACGCCGGCCGCTCCCAGATGGCCGCCGGATTCCTCAACCACCTCGCCGGCGACCGCGTGGAGGTCCGCTCCGCCGGCTCCATCCCCGGCGACCAGGTCAACCCGGCCGCCGTCGAGGCGATGCAGGAAGTCGGCATCGACATCGCCGGCGCCAAGCCGAAGATCCTCACCACCGAGGCCGTCCAGGCGTCCGACTACGTCATCACCATGGGCTGCGGCGACGCCTGCCCGATTTTCCCCGGCAAGAAGTACCTCGACTGGGCCCTGGAAGACCCTGCGGGCAAGGGTGTCGAGGCCGTCCGCCCGATCCGCGACGAGATCAAGACCCGCATCGAGGCGCTCATCGCCGAGATCGACGCCCGGCAGGAGGCGTGACCTCGGTGACCCACCCCGGCGACGTGCGCGGGGTCATCATCATCGGCTCCGGCCCCGCCGGATACACCGCCGCCCTCTACACCGCCCGCGCCCAGCTCCAGCCCCTGCTGTTCGGCAGTTCCATCTTCGTCGGCGGCTCGCTGACCACCACGACCGAGGTGGAGAACTTCCCCGGCTTCCCCGAGGGCGTCGACGGCCCGGTCCTCATGGAGAACATGCGGGCCCAGGCCGAGAAGTTCGGCGCCGAAATGATCGACGACGACATCGTCTCCGTCGACCTCACCGGCAACATCAAGCTCCTCACCGACTCCGCGGGCACCGTGCACCGCGCCAGGACGGTGATCATCGCGACCGGCTCCGGCTACCGCAAACTCGGCCTCCCGAAGGAGGAGGAACTGTCCGGCCGGGGCGTTTCCTGGTGCGCGACCTGCGACGGGTTCTTCTTCCGCGACCGGGACATCGTCGTGGTCGGCGGCGGCGACACCGCCATGGAGGAAGCCACCTTCCTCACCCGCTTCGCCAAGTCGGTCACCGTCGTCCACCGCCGCTCCACCCTGCGCGCCTCCAAGGTCATGCAGGACCGGGCCTTCGCCGACGACAAAATCGCCTTCGCCTTCGACAGCGAGATCGCCGAGATCAAGGAGACGAACGGCATGCTCAGCGGCGTCGTCCTGCGCGACGTCTTCACCGGAGCCACCCGAGACCTGGACGTCACGGGGCTGTTCATCGCCATCGGCCACGACCCGCGCACCGAACTGTTCACCGGCCAGCTCGACCTCGACGTCGAGGGCTACATCATCGTCGCCTCCCCGACGACGGGCACGAGCCTGCCCGGCGTGTTCGCCGCTGGCGACGTCGTCGACCACACCTACCGCCAGGCCATCACCGCCGCTGGCACCGGCGCGGCCGCGGCGCTGGACGCCGAGCGCTACCTCGCCGCCCGCGGCGCGGCAGAGACCGAGCCGGCGACCGCTGCCGTTCGGGCCTGAGCGCACTCGCAGGCGGGGCCGCCCGGAAGCTCTGGGCGGCCCCGTCGTCGTTCTCGCACCAGCCGTCATCGGTAAAGCGAGCCGATCACATTCGGTGACCACGGCTTGCCAACTAACCTGCTGCACCTTTGCCAACTACGCAGCGACACATCCGTCAGGCCAGCGACAACCTGCGCCGCTATTTGCCAACAAAGCTGCGTGGTCACAGTTGACGGCGTAGATCAGCGGGGCTTGGGTGGAGGGCCACGTCCAGAGCAAGGGGACTGGCCATGGATCTGCTCAGGCTTTCCGACCGGCTGCCGCAGTGTTCACGCTGCCGAGGCGACCTCATCATGAACGGGGTGGCGCCGCAGAACGACAAACACGGGCGGCCGATCCACCTGGAGCTGTGCCCGGTGTGCGACACCGGCGACGTCGACCGCCCGGCGGCCGGCCTTCTCGTGCAGTGGTTCGCCGACCGTGGCGGTCATGACGAGAGCCGCGTCAAGGAGGGCTCGCACCTGCTGATGGAGTGGACGAAGGAGTGCATGGCCACCCACGGCTGGTACTTGCAGGACACCCCGCCCGACCAGCCCTGAGCCGTCATCAGCAGCAGATGCCGGGCGCGTAGTGCCGCCGCGTCGTACGGGCAGGACGGCCGCCGGGTCGAACTACTGTTGGGGCCGTGGCGACAACGTACGACTACCCCGGCGACCTCATCGCAGCGCAGCAGGAACTCACCCAGGTGCGGGCCAACCTCACCGCCCTGTACAAGCGGCTGCCCTACTCCGTCGAACCGATGGAGGCCTGGCAGCGCCCCGAGGGCTACTGGCTCGCCACCTCCCGCGCGTACCCGGACTCGCCGGGCTGGACGGAGCAGGAGCAGCAGGAGGTCGCCGCGCTGCGGGAGAAGGAACGCGACCTCACAGGGGTGATCCTCACGCACGCCTTCTGGAACGAGGTCCCCGGGCCCGAACGGCTCGATGCCCGCTCCCAGCTCAAGCACGCCCTCGAACGTGAGGACCGCGAGGGCCAGGAGGCGGCGTAGCCGTGGCGGACACGCCACCCGAGCCGGAGCCGCCGCACATCACCGTGGTCCTCCCCGACGGCCAGGAGGTCACCGGCCGCCTCCAGGAGCGCCAACAGGTCCCGGGCACCTGGCTGTACAAGGTGGCCGTCCCGGCCTGGCGTAACACATCTTCCGGGCAGGTGGAGCCCGCCTGGTACGTGGTGTGGGTGCAAGCCCCCGACCACGTGAAGCCCGTGCCCGGCGTCTCCTACGACGGCGTCCCCACGACCCGGCTGCCGGCGCCGACGACGGAGCAGCAGATCCTCGGGGAGCGCCGGCCGTCGGGCTGGGTCCTGCAGAAGCTGGACGGCGGCAGCGGTCCCGGCCGGGGCGTCATCCACGCCGTCGACTGCGAGGAAGCACCCACCGGAGCACCGAAGCTGGCCCTCGACAAAGCGCTGGACGCCGCAGAGCAGCCCGGTACCCGGTTGTGCTCGCTGTGCAGCGCGGCCGCCGAACTGGATCCGGTACTCAAGGGCTTCGACCACGGCTTCGACGGCGAAGAGTAGACCCGCGCTGCGGGACATCCGGCGGGCCGGGCAGGCATTCGCGGAGCTGCGCCTGGACCTGGACGACGTCGTCGACGTCCAACTGCCCGCGTACCGCGACTTCGGAGAAAGCGACCCGGAGGAGTGGCAGCGCGTCGACTGGCGGCGCCGACTGGTGTCATGGATGTTCGGGCTGGCCCGCCACAAAGCCCACGACGGGATCCTGTATGACGAGTGGAACGACGCCTGGCAGCGGGTCGGGGTGAACGGGCTGCCCGGGGATCTGACGTGGGAGGAATTCGTCGCTGCCAGTAGCCGCTACCGGCACTCGCAGAACATGGCTGGCACCCGACCGCTGGAGCTGCTGACCTGGTCCGGGGAGGGGTGGCTTCTGCCCCGCGCCTACATCGAGCTCCTGGACCGCTGGGCGCAGCGGGAGGAGGAACTTGGTCAACCGGGCCCGGGTCTGCTCCTCCTGCGGCGTCCAGGGCCCGTACTGGGACGGCTGGCGGACATCAACCAGCAAGGGCTACGTCACCAGGGCCCGCCGTGCTCCGGAGCGGCCTTCCGGCCCTACACCGACCTCGCCGAGGAGAACCGCCATGCCGGACCTTGCTGCTGACCACCACCCCCACCGCGCCCCGAAGGCGCTCGGGGGCCTGGCCGCCTTCGCGTGTGTGGCGCCATAACTTCAGCGATCCACAGATCTTGACAATTGCTCCGACCGTCCGCACAACGCACAGGCCACGGCAGTCTCCACGCAGGTCTTCCCGGCGCGGAAGTCACTGCCAACGAACATCTCCGGAGAGCCCGGCACGCAGTCATAGAACTTGCTCATGAACGCGTGCGCCTGCTGCTCGGCGCTCTTGGCCGTGGCCTTGTCGGGCAGAGCGTCGGAGAAATGGGCCTGGATCAGCGTGTGTTGCCAGCGATTGACTTCCCCGATGTGCCGGGTGAGGCGTTCCCATGGAGCGCTGCTGTACCCGATCTTGATGCGGGGTGTGTGTCCGGCGATCTCCAGGACGTAGAGCCGATGTTCACGGTACCCGTGCTCGCGAAGGAAGTCATTGGCGGTGGCGCGGGCGCGGTCCTGGATGCGCAGGGCAAAAACGGGCAGCGGCCCGCTGCCGGCCTCCTGCATGAGCCGTCGGGCCAGGCTGCGGGGCTTCTTGATGATGACGCTCCGCTGCGACGGCGGAAGCGGGGGGATCGGTGCCAGCATGCAGAGATTGTCGCCCAACGACCCTGCGCGGTAGGCGGGTTCGCCGGAACTGCGTGCAAAAGCGCTTACTCTCCGCCTGCAGACGCCCGCCTAGTCGTCGTTCGGCAGGTACCACCCGTGCTCGCGATGCCTGGGCTCTGGTGGGTTCGGGTTCTCGCGGGCATAGGCCTCGTTTGCACGGCGAATCATCTCTGCGTCGTAGCGGTGCAGCTCGTCGTACAGTTTATCCGCTTCGTTGACATCCCCAGCGGATACGTAACGCTCTCGCAGCGCCTCGCGTTCGTCTGCGAGTTCCGCGTCGGACAGCGGGCGGAGGCTACCGAGGCCACGCGCGATGGAGTTGAAGATGCCCATACGTTGATGTTGTCACGCTGAGGGCTACCGCCGCGCTGTTGTCCGCCAATACCGCCTCGAAGGTGCGCGAAAACGCCCGGCTCACGGCTGCTGAGATCACCCCGTCGAAAGGTCCCATCCACAGCTCTTGACTATTGCTCCGCGAGCACCAGGGCTGGATCTGGATCGGCGCTGGCATCATCGCGCTGGGCTTGTATGGGGTTGTGGCCACCTTCCAGTCCGACGACAACTTCGGGCGCATCCTCGCCGCGTACGGCGGGATCTTCGTGGCCGGGTCGATCGCCTGGGGCATGGTCGCCGATGGCTACCGGCCCGACCGCTGGGACGTGATCGGCGCCCTGGTGTGCCTCGCGGGGATGGCCGTGATCGTGTACGCGCTCCGCAGCCACTGACCGACCTCGTCCACCGTTTGTCAGCACCCAGCAGGGATGACCTGATCTCCGCTCTGGTGTTCCTCAGTGTCGGACTCACCATGCTCGTTGCCACTCCCCACTCTGTTGAACCCCTGACCGAGTGGGGCGACGAGCAACCCTGGCCGTTTTCAAGAATCCCCATCAGTTCGGAGAAGGACCGCTATGCGGTAGCTGCAACACCCGCGAGGGCAAGGCCACGCCGTACTACTTCCTCCAGCTCGAAGGCGGCACGCTGCACCTCCTGGAGTGCCGCGGCTGCCTCGAGCAACGGACCCTGCCGCGCCGGTTCCACCTGGACGTGGTCCGCGCGCACCTGGAGCAGACCGGGCGGCACGGGCGCTGCCGCAGGCAGCCGTACGCCCGCGAACTGGAGCACACTCATGGTGTGCACCGGTTCCAGCTGGAGTGCAGCGGCTGGCACGCGGTCAGCAACTGGACGAAGGACGTCACGGCGTCCGAGGTGACTGCGCTCGTGCGGGCCTACGTCGACGCGGCGCTCACCGCGCAGGAGAGCCAGTCTCCTCCCGGCACGGCCACGGACGCCGGGTGACCGCCGCGCGGCAGTGTCGTTGAGCACGGCATCGCGTGCATGACCCTCCCACCCCCGCGCGGATACGCGAGCGAGCCCCGGACCACATGGGTCCGGGGCTCGCAGGCTGTTCGGGCGCGGCTGCTACAGATCGAAGGTGTCACCCGACTACAGGAGCCGACGCTTCCGCGTTCGGGTCAGCGATGGAGCTGGCCAGCGCGTTGATCCTCAGCTGGAGTTGCTTGATGCTTTCGCGGACGTCATCGTCGATCACCGTTGCCAGTTGCTGGGGGTCGATTGATTCGATGCCCTTCGCGGTGGACTTCAGTGCCTTGAGGTACTGGGTGCGCTGTTCAATTGTCTGGAGGTCCCGATCGGACTCCACCGTCTCCTCGATGGCTTCCCGTACGGTTTCGTATGCATCGGTGACGCTCTCAGGGGTCGCCTCTGAGTCTTCGACGGCTGCCAGGCACGCGGAAACTTTCTGGCGGGCCTGGCTGGTGAGCTCGATGATCTGGCCGGCGGGGGTCTTGGCTTTCCCGTCTGTGGCGACTTGCCGTACGAACTCGATGCGTTCTGCCTTGCGTGTCTGGGCCGCGGCTTCTTTGCGGATCGCCGGGTCAGACATCGCCTGCGCAACCACTGTGGCTCTGAGTTCCGTGCGTCCCATCAAGGCATCGCGAGCGGCTTCGGCTGTCTTGGGGTCGCCCAGGATCGCGGTTCGCATCGCGGCCGGATTCTTGGCCACCTTCATGGCTTCGGTGTAGCTGGTGCCTGCGGCTTTGGCTTCCTCCGCGATGCGCTCGCGCCGGTCGGTGCTCTGTTCGTAGACGGTGAAGTAGTCGCCCCAAAGGTTCGCGTCGGGCAGGTCAATCTCTTGGCCCGGGGTCAGCTGGTCGAAACTGGGGACTTTACTGTCTGCCGCTGCACGTTCCCATGCACGGTAAAAGCGCATCACCCGCGCAGCAGAGATGCCGGCCATCTCGGCGAACCTGCTGGCGGATACCTTCTCGACATCCCCATCGTCGACACCCCACGTCTCGCTCGGGCGGCGCTCGACTGCGCCGGGCTGGACGTTGCGGGCGACCAAGAGCCCGAAGACCCATCCACCGCTTCGGTCATAGGCGCCGAAAACCCGGGCATCGCGGGCGACGGGGTCGCGTTCGGGGTCGGGCCCGAGGAGCCGGGTGACCTCCGCGCGCATGGCGTCCATCTGCTCTCGGATGCGTGGCACGCCTTCGTGCGGATGCCGCAACTGAAGCAGTATGCGGACGTTCTCCACGCTGGCGCCAAGCCCGAAGGGGGGGTTCGCTTCGATGAACTCGGAGAAGCTGTTGAACGGCTTCTCCTGGTTGACGCCGGAGGGGACCTTCTTCCAGGTTCCTTCCGCCATGACGGCTGCCAGCAGCTCCAGGAAGCCGATCGGCGTGCCACCGTTGCGTTCCAGGGAGTCTCGGAGCTGGTAGACCTGATGCTGCTCCTCAGTGAGATAGCTGTTTGATTCGACTCGGACGGTCATGGAGCTCTCCTACTTGAGGGCCAGTGCAGCGCGGAACCTCCTGCTGGCCTTCTCTACGGTATTGGCGTTCGCTGCCGTGCAGCCGGCAGCCTCGTTCACGCGTGCCGTCGCTTTCATCGCAGCGTCCCGGTAGCCGGCGTCTCCCGGCTTCACACCGCCGCGGTACAGATACTGCCTGATCGTGTCTGAAGTTTTGGAGTTGAAATCGGCGATCTGCTGACGTTCGGTCTTCGGGGCCTCTGTGGGCGGCTCCGGTTCCGGTTCGGTGCGCGGCTGGGGGACCGGGGTCGGCTGCTTGAGCATCATCCCGGCCATCTCGATGATCTGCTTCAGCTTGGTGACGTCTTCTGCGGCGTCGACAGCTCGCTTCAGCGTCTCGACCATCAGCGTCTCGTCCGCGTCCATGTCGAGTTCGTTGCTTGAGGCTCTGGTGGTCGTGGCGACCGCGGAGTCGATGTAGGAGAACTCTTCCTGGACGGCGTCTCCGGGCTCCTCACGCTCCTCTTGTTCCCGTTCCTCCAGGACCTTCAGTCCCCGGTCGTTCTCCTCGCGCAGGAGGTCGAGGAAGCCCTGCATCTTCGGGTCGTCCGGGGCCACGATCAGGCAGGTCTGTTCACGGGCCGGTGTGCCGTCCCATACGCGCAGGCCGCGGCCGATCAGCTGCATCAGGTGGCCGCCGTCGCGGTAGTGGGTCAGGATGCCGACGACGGTGATGGTCTTGCAGTCGTAGCCGATGAACGCCATGCGCACGGTCACCAGCAGGTCCATCGGCTTGACCTTGAAGTCCTGCAGGACCTGTGAGGCGCCGGTGTCGGATGACACGGCGAGCGCCACGCGCAGGTCGGGGTAGCGCTGTTGGAGGTACTTGTAGACCTTCTTGGCGTCCTGCTGCTGCATGCAGGAGATCAGGCCGCGGTAGGAGGCGTGAAACTTCTGCTTGTCCCGGATGGCCCTCACGACGTCGTCGACGAGGGGCTGCCAGGTCTTCTCGTCCCTGAGCACGGGTACGAGTTCGCTGCCGTCGTCGGACAGGTTGTACTCGAGGACGCTGTCCCCGCGGCCGGCATCGTCGGCGAGCGTGCGCTTGGAGACGCGTGCATTGGTGAGGCGCATCTCGAACTTGCGCAGGTAGCCCTCCGCAATGCCGTTGGAGTACTTGGCTTCCGCGTGGTGGACCAGGACCTCACGCTTGGGGTCGGTCGGGTGGGGCTCGTAGTCAGCCAGCACCAGCCGCTGGTTGTCTGCGCGGTTCGGCGTTCCGGTCAAAAGCAGGGTGTGCCGGGCGTACTCGTGCATCTGCTTGATCAATGCGCCTGCGCGGGTACCGCCCTCGCCGGCGTCGGGGTCGGTCGTGTCGCCGCAGAACTGCGCCTCGTCAGCCACGAGCAGGAACCGGCCCTGATGCTTGGCCGCCCATTCCAGAAAGACCGACTCGTTGGTGACCAGCGCGCTGTAGGTGGAGACGAAGCCGCTTCCCGGTTCGGTTACCGGTGTGAGCGGCTTTTCTTTGATCTTGTGGCGGATCATCCCGATGCGCTTGGTGCTGTCGAACAGCAGGCACATCCCCTTCGTCACAGAACCCTGGCTGTCCCGCTGCATCCAGTCGGTCTCGCACTGCGCGGCGAGGGCGACCCGGGGGGCGAAGACCGCCACGTGGTCGATCAGGCCAGCCCGAAAGAGCTTGGTGGCTGTTGCCTGGTAGGTGAGCGTCTTTCCCGATCCGGGAGAGGCAAGGACGGCCGTCAGGCGCTCACCCGCATGGATACGGTCAAAGACTTGGTCGATGACCTCCCGCTGGAAGGGCCGCGGCGAGAATTCGTCGGTGTACTGCACCCCACGTCCTTTTCCTTTGTTGCACTGCGCACACAGTGCTTGCCCGTTCTCGATCACTGTCCGGCCGCCCTGCACCCAGGGCACCATGTGGTCGGCCTCCCAGCCGTCCAGCAGCGGTGCACTGCACGTCTCGCACCGTCCTTCGGCGAGGTCGTACAGGATGTTGCGCTGGTTCTGGGTGAAGAACCGCTGAGGATCCCGATCCGCCACTACAGCTCCCTAAGTCCCCCGATATGCACCTCAGTTGCCGGTTCGCAGGCTACAGGCGGGGTCTGACAACGAGCCGTGTACTGAACGGGATTGACCGATCATCACTTCTTTCTGATCGGCTTACGGACCGAAGGACAGGTCGGCAGGCGTACAACGCACTGAGCAGCCGTGGCAGGGTCTGTGGTCAGGCCGTCGGTGCCGTAGTCGCATTCCCGCGCGTATCTGGACTCGCCGGGCTGGTCGGAGCAGGAGCAGCAGGAGGTCGCCGTGCTGCGGGAGAAGGAACGCGACCTCACAGGGGTGATCCTCACGCACGCCTTCTGGAGCGAGGTCCCCGGGCCTGAACGGCTCGATGCCCGCTCCCAGCTCAAGCACGCCCTCGAACGTGAGGACGGCGAGGGCCAGGAGGCGGCGTAGCCGTGGCGGACACGCCACCCGAGCCGGAGCCGCCGCACATCACCGTGGTCCTCCCCGACGGCCAGGAGGTCGTCGCGCGGCTGTGGGCGAAGCGCCAGGTCCTCGACGACTGGCTGTACAAGGTGGGCCTGCCCGCGTACCGCAACGGGCCCGGGGACTCGGTGGAGCCTGCCGAGTACCGGGTCTGGGTGCGGGCGCCGCAGCACGTACGCCCCGTGAAGGGCGTCTCGTACGAGCAGGTGCCCACCGAGTACCGGCCGAAGCCGTCCGTCGTGGACCAGGTCCTCGGGCCGCACCGCCCGTCGGGCTGGGTCATGGCGAAGGCCGGCGGCCGCGGTCCCGGCCGGGGCGGTGTCGTGCACGCCATCGATTGCGAAGAGGCCCCGGGCGGGGCGCCGGTGCTCACGCTGGAGCGTGCCTTGGACGTGGCGGCGCAGCCGGGCGTCCGGCTGTGCTCGCTGTGCGGCGCCGCCGCCGAGCTCGACCCGTGCTCCGCGGGTTCGATCGAGGCTTCGACGGCTGACGCGCGTCCTGCGGCCGTTATGCCTCCTGTTGCTGGAGCGCGGGAAGGTGGTCCAGCACGCCCTCTAGGAGGGCGTTGACGCTGGCGCGGATCGGGAGGTCACCGATGCTGAAGCGGCTGGTCCGAGTGCCGATCTGCCGGTGCAGTGCGTCGTCGGCGGAGGCGCGGAACTCCGTGAGCTGCTTCATGTACACCTTCTCGGTCCTGCCCCACGGCCCGTGCGCGACGACGTGCTGGAAGTTCTTCTGACCGAAGACCGGAGGGACGTGATCCAAAATCGCTCGGAGCAGCATCTGGCACGCGTACGGACGCTCGTCGGCGTAGCTGGCGTTGAGTTCGCGGACCAGGGCGAGCAGCTTGTCCGTCCGGAAGGTGGTGTCCTTGGCCTCCAGGTCGGCAATGAGTTCTTCGGCAACGTACGAGCCGACGGCTGGAGTGGGCGCGGGGGCTGGAACCAGGGGGTGAGGAGCCGGGAGAGCTTCTGCCTGGGCCGTGATGAGGCGGGCGGTGGTGTGCACGTACTCGTGCAGGGTGGTGGCGTCCCGGTACTGGCGGATCTCCCGGCGCAGCTCGCGCCACCAGGCGCCGTCTTCCGTTCCGCTGGAGCCGCCCCAGGTGGCCGGCTCATGTGTCAGGACGTCGGGCAGCCGGGCCAGGAAGCCCCGGGGCAGTCCGGGCAGCTCCCGTTCGATGTCCGCGAGGGTGAACCGCGGCCTGGCTGCCTTCTGCGTCGACAGCGGTGCGCTGCGCTGGATCGCGATCAGCGCGTGGAGGACGCGTAGGAAGGGGTCGGCCACGTACGGCTGGAGCTCGGGCACGTGGAGAGCGGCAGCGATCGTGAGGGCGGGGCGGTCGTCGTCGGAGATGTGGAAGCTGTTGTGTGTCGTGAGGCCGTAAGAGGGGCCCACATGCCCGGAGGAACCGACGCGGGGCAGGGAGCGGAGGAGCTCCTCGGCATCGAGATCATGCCGATCCAGGGTGTCGACGGTGAACTGCCATACGGGCCACTCGTCCTCCATGAGGTACTGATGGGCCATCGTCGTCAGGAGCATGGTCTGCTCCCGGGAGAGGGCGGCCGTCAGATCGGTCATCACGTCTGTCTTTCCATCGTGGTGCGGTCGGGCAGCGCCCGCCTGCTCGGGGTACGACAGCGGCATCGGCGCACTGCGCAGTGCCCTGCTTACGGTGTTCGCTGGACCAGGCCGACGGTGAACCACTGCACGAGGGTGGCAGCCAGGTGCACGGCCATCTCGGCCTCGCGCTGGTTCTCGAGCCGCGTCGGGTTCTGCGATCCGTGCCGGGCGGTCTGGCCCTGCCACAGGCGCCGCATCATGTCGGCCACCAGCGTGATGTCGTCCCCGCCCCCGCCTGCTGGGATCGCCGTGGAGAACCGCTGCGGCGAGTTCCGAATCACGCCCAGCATCGTTCCGAGCGTCGCCTTGGCGTTGTTCGGTTCGATCAGAGACTGGGAGGCCGACTCCACGGCCTTGATCGCTTCGCTGTACGCCTTGGAGGGATCGGGGTCCCGTCCATACGCGCACTTCCAAGCGGTTGCCAGGTGGTCGGCGGCGGATCCGCTCTGCGGGGTACGAGCAGCTGCCAGAGTGCCGGCGACAGCTTGCTGCGCCGTTGCGTCGACCCGGAGCTCCAGCCCGGTGCGAGCGTCGTTGACGCGGTACGCGGACCCCGCGAGCGTCAGCATGTCCTCCAGCTCCGCGATGGCCTGCTCGCGGGCGCTGCTCCCGTGTGTCCCGAGGTACTGCCGACGGCCGCTCCACGTGGCTGGGTTGGGATAATACGTCTGCGTAGTCGGCGGCAGGCTCAAGTGCAGCATCGCGTTGACGACATCGAGCAGCTGCTCCTTGGCGGTACCAGCCGCCAGGAACTTCGCCGGCGAGTACACCCGGGGACCGGTGTCGACACGCAGCTTCAGGTGCAGGGCGATCCTCTGTGCGTTGGCTTCGTCGTCTTCGAGGAGAGCCATCACCCACTGGCGCAGAGGGATCTCCATGTAGTCCGGGACGCCCTCGGAGAGGGACTTGTCTATCGAACCTCGTAGATCCGCCGCCTGCGGATCACGCCGCTTGCGGCCGCGCATGAACATGAGCGAACGGTAGCGCCACCCACTGACACGCGCCGGAAGTTTCCGTGCAGAACGGCCCCTGCCGACCTTGATCAGGTCAGCAAGGGCCATTTACCGCGGATATTGATGACCCTCCGCGCGGCGTTGGGGTGGCACGGACAACGATCCCGGGATGGCTGTCTCGGCTCCTGCTCGGCAGCGTACCGGCGACTCGGCCTCGCCCTCGCTTCGCTCGAGTGTGGTCGGGTAGCCGGATCACATCGGGGCATCGTCACCTGTTCGGGGCGCATCTACTACAGGTCGAACTCGAGGTGCTCGATGTCCGTGAACCGGACCTCCTCCAGGCTCCCGGCGCGGCGGCCGCCGTCCTGGAAGTAGACCTCCTTGAGCGCTTCGGCCGCGATTTCCTGGAGTCGGGCGTCGCCAGCGCCGGCCTCCTGGGCGTCGAAGAGGCGGGCCGCGTAGACGGGCGGCAGGGCGACGGTCAGGTGCCGGATGCGGTCCTCGTCCGTCGACCCGATCGGCGCGACGTAGCCCATGCGGGCCCGGGTGTCGATGACGATGCCGCCCGTGGACGCCGCCTTCTGCCGGGCCTTGGCCCGGATCTGCGGCTGCCACCGCTTCTTCACCTCCCTCTCCAGACGTGCAGCGAGGTCGGGACGGGGCTTTTTGATTTGGTCCTTTACATACCGCTCGACGGTGCGCTGGGAGACCCGCAGCGTCTGGGCGACCGCCTTCGTGCCCTTGAGTTGCTTGACCAGGTACCGCATCTGCGCACCCGCGCTCTTGGGTGCCGGGCGGGTGAAGGACTTCTGCACCGCGGCGTCCAGGCCGTCCCCGAACAGGCTCATCGTGGCCTACTCCTACTCTCCGTTGTCGACGTCGGTGACGGTGCCGTCCTTGATGTACCGGGCGAGGTTGAGCTCCGGGGCGTTGAACCGCTCGCGGACCTCCTCGCCCCACAGCACGGTCTGGGTGCCCTCGTGCTTGACCAGGCCGGGGTTGATGCCGAGCTTGAAGCCGCCGGGCAGCGGCTTACCCTCCCGGTAGGGCAGGAAGGCCAGCGGGCTGGTGCCGTCGGCCGCGTAGACGACGCAGTCGGACAGGAGCGCGATCGGGTACTGCCCGGTGAACGCCGCGTGCTTGACGATCTTGCGGTGCAGGTTGATCCGGGTGCGGGAGATGACCGCCGCCCGGATGTCCGGCCGCCACGTCGAGCGGGACAGGGCGCGCCACGGCTCGCCGGGCCGCCAGCCCTCCCCGCGCGGGCGTTCGCGCAGCTTGCCCAGGCCGCCCTTGACCGTCGCCTTGATCGCCGAGACGACGATCGCAAGCTCCGGGTCACGGCTCTTGTAGTCGTCCATCGCGGCGAGGAAGTCGTTCGGGGCGAGGTCGGCGTCGACGCCGAGGTCGGCCATGGTGGCGAGGTAGGCGTCACGGAGCCGGTTGTACCAGCCGTCCAGGTAGCGGCCGTTCTCGTACCGGACCCAGGCCTCGATCGGGCGCACCTCGTAGCCGAGCTCCACCGCGTAGGCGACGGTGGGCGTGGCGTACCAGGCCGGCCCCTCCGGGCGCTGGCCCGTCGGCGTGAACGGGCTGGGCAGCAGGCTGCCGTCCAGGTCCGCCCACTTGTCCTTGGCGACCTTCACCTTCGACAGGTCGACGTGGGAGAGGTCGACCAGCCACGAGCCGGGCAGCTTCGGGTCGAACGCCGGGCTCGTGACGTGCGTCGGCGCACCGAGGCCGAGGACTAGGCCGTTGGCGCCGGCGGCGAAGGCCATGTTGACGTCGATGCCGACCAAGTGGCGCAGAGTGCACTCATCGTCGGTCATCGGCCGCGCCCAGTCGTACGCTTCCTCGAACAGCTTCTCCGCCGGGCCGCGCACGTGGAACCGGGGCAGGTCCTTGAGGACCGGGTGCCCGTCGGGGGCCTCGCACGGTGCCGGGTCGACCGGGTCCTTGCCCAGCGAGCCGGGGTTGTGCTCGGAGTGCCGCTTGCCGTCGGCGTCCGGCTCGGAGGCGCGCGTCGGCGGGTGCAGCGCGGTCATCAGCTCCAGGCCGGTCACTGCGGTCGATCCGCGCGGCGTCATCACTCGCGAGGCGTACACGCCCAGGACGCGGGCGAGTTCGGCGGGCGCCAGCTGCCCGGCCTCGCCCCAGTGCCGGGTGTCCAGCGCGTGCCAGGAGGGGATGCACAGCTGCACGCAGGCCCGCTCCGAACCCTGCGCGGGGCGGTAGATCCTGGCCCACGGGCCGAAGCCGCGCTTGGTGAGCTTCCAGTCGGCGCGGGTCAGCTGTTTGATGACCTTGTGGCCCTCCGGGATCCGCCCGGCGCGCTTCTCCTCCTCCGTGAGCGTGACAGGGAGGCCGTAGCGCTCCAGCGCGGCCTCGGTGAGCACGAGCAGCGGGTCGGCCTCCTTGCCCGGCCCGGACAGCTTCGGCTGCCCCAGCTTCGCCTCGCGCAGCGTCCAGTCGACCAGGGCCGGGATGGACTTGGCGGGCACCTCGAGGACCAGGCTGCCGGTGCAGTACGCCAGCACCTGCCCGTCCTCGACGTCGACGACCGCCAACGGACCGTTCTCGAACCGCGGATCGGTGCCGCCCGCCGGCGTGACGACCGGGGCCGCCTTCTTCGCACCCGGGCGGCGCGACGTCGACGACGTCCTGGTGGTGCGCGCCGGGCGGGTCGCGGCGCCCGGAGCAGCGGCGACAGGGGCAGGAGTCTGGGTGTTCTCGGTTGCAGTCATGGCCGCAGCCTCGGACGCCTCCCCTGTGGACAGAGTCCGCGCTTCCGCCGGGGTCGCCTTCTGTGTCCCAGGACGACGCGACGTCGGCGTGGCCCTGGTGGGGTAAAGGGATTCGGCGATTTCGTCGAATACAGCGTCCGGAACCTCTGGCATTTCGCCTGCCGCGTCGGGCGCGCCGGTGCACGTGGCCGACACCGCGGCGTCCTTAACGGGTGCGGCTGCGTCGGCCGGAGCGGCGGGGTAGAGCTCCGCGAGTTTGTCCAGCAGCCGGGCGTAGGCGTCGCGCTCCGGCGGGCGGGGCTCGGTCTTGCCGGACTCCCAGCCGGACACCGTGGCCCGGCGCACCTTCAGCGCGGTGGCCACTGCGTCGATCGTCAGGCCGTGCGCGGCACGCAGCCGCTTGCGCTCCGCCGGTGGCGGCAGCGTGGCGCGGGACGCGATCAGCGCGTCGACCGCGTCGAACAACTCGGACATGGAACACCTCCTGCTCCTCAAGTGTAGCGCGAACCGTACAAATCGCGTACCAAACGCGTACGAATGGCGTACGTCTCCTACTCTATTTATTCTCCTGGACCGCTGAAACTAAAAGCAAAAGTAAGCCTCCTGGATAGCATATGATCGAAGGGAAGCGAGGGGTTCGGGCTAGCCGGACCACCGTCAACGGGAGGCCGTATGCCTACGCTCAGCATCAATTTCGATCCAGCCGTCATCGCGCACCTGATGAGCGCGAGCGGCGATGACACCGTTCATGTCACGCTCACCCTTGGCACCGGGGACCCGACAGCAGCACCAGCGGCCAAGCCTGTGGTCCCCCACGGCCCACTCGCCGATCTCATGAAGGCGGACCTGCTGAAGGCGGGCACGGTCCTGAGGTTCCATCAGCGCCGGGCCAATCGATCCGGGCGGGCCGTGGTGACGCCCGACGGCCAGCTGGTCGTCGACGGCCACGCCACTCCGTTCCCCTCGCCGTCCAAGGCAGCGGAGGCCGTGACCGGCAACGTGATCAATGGATGGACGCTGTGGCATGTGGAGGATGACGGGCCCGGCCCCACGCTCGACGCCCTGCGCCGCGAGCTGGAGTCACGCAACGCGCAGTAGCCGCAAGTCCCGCAGCCGTCCGGCGGAGATCCGTAAATACCTTGTCAGCGCCTCGAGTGTGCCAAATCGTGTGACTCCCATGGGTGCCAAATTGGCTTTCCCGCGGCAGGCGGGTGCAGGATGCGCCCTGAGCATCTCGATGTGACCGCGCGAGCGGTTGAGTCGTAGAACTCTGTGCAGGGGGCGGCGGTTGAGACCGTGCGGTCTCCTGCCTGGCCCGCCGTGGTTTCCGCACGCAAAAGGGGAGCCCTGAAGGTCGTACCCGAGCTTGCAGGCGGAGGGTATGACCGGGACTCCCCGGTGTCGCGCTGAGATCACATCCGCACGAGCGAAATCATGAGAGATGAATCCTGAAGCGACACCGCGGAACAGTACAGCAATGAGACCGGCGTCCCGGCTTGCCCAGGTCAGCCAGGCGGCCCCGGCCATCACTGCTCTCTTGGCCATGATCGCGATCTGTCTGCTGGCGGCTCGCGGACACACCGAGCACATCACCGCTGTCGCGGTGTTCGGCGGCGCCGTCTTCGCCACGGGCACCGCGGCGAACGTGACGATCAACATCCGTCGCTGACCTTCGCGGCTATCACGGGCAAGACACGGAACGGCTCGTTCCCCGGCGGCTTCGGTGCCGGGGAACAAGCCGTTCTTTCATGGCGTGGGTCCACCGCGCCAGGTGATGCCGGCCATCGCCGGGTCAGCGGGCGTCAGCGAGTTCTTCGATCTGGTGGGCGAGGTGCGAGTCGGGGCGCAGTACCTGGAAGCCCCACCCTTCGATTTCGTTGACCTTGAGTCGGCCGACCGCTTCCCGCAGGGCGAGGGGCGGGCGGCGGGGGCGTGTCCGGCGGCGGGAGAAGGGGGTGAGGTGGATGTCGGTGTCGAGGGTAATGGCCTGGTGGGCCCAGTGGTCGGCGTCGCGGAGTTCGCCGCGGCTGAAGTGGAACAGGTGGAGGCAGTAGGCGGCGGTGGCGTTTCCGGCGCCGGCCGCGAACTGCCACCACCACTGGGCGCCATCGGGGGAGTCGGCGAGGCTGAGGAGGCAGGCGAAGTGCAGGGCGCCGTCGATGTCGGCGGGCTCTTCGGTGAACTTGGCCAGGTGCGCTGCGGCGTCGTCGCTGTAGAGGAGTTCGGCGGTCAGGGCCTGGAGGTCCTGGTCGGCTCGGTCCAGCGCGGTGGGGAAGCGTCCTTCGGGAGCCAGCTGCGTGCCGAACATGAGGGTGGCGGTGACGTCGCGTACGACTTCCTGCTTGAGGTCGGCGACGTCCTCGTCGGTGAAGGCATCGGGCAGCACGGCCTGCGCCAAGATGTCGTGGATGCTGCGCGGCACGGTGTTACTCCTTGTCCTCGTCGCCAGCTGTGATGTTCAGGCGGAGCTTGCTGGCGATGCGTTCACGGGCCGAACGCCGGTGCCCGCGGACGGTGTCCGGCTTGATACCCATGATGTTGGCGACCTGCTGCGTGGGATAGCCCAGGACGTAGTGCAGCACGATCACGTCGTACTGGCGCTCGGGCAGAGCGGCTATGGCGGTGTAGAGGCCGAGGGCGGACTCCATGACCTCGAGTTGCCGACGCAGGGCCTCCAGCGTGGCGCGGGCGGCGCGCTGCATGGCGACGGTGCGCATGTCCGGCGAGGCGGAAGTTCCCCGGCCCGATGCGCTGCCGGTGATGCGCAGATGGAGTTCAACCCGCTGTTTGAGCAGCCGCCAGGCGTACGCCTCGGGGCTCTCTTCCTTCAGGACGACGGCCCAGTTCAGCGCCAGGTGCGAGTAGCAGCGCTGGACCACGGCCTTGGCGGCCTGTTTGTCGCCCAGCATGGTGTGCGCGTAGCGCAGGTGGGGCCGGGAGTACAGGTCGATGAAGGCTTCGAGGTCCGGGGGCATGACGTAGTGCACGCCGTGGAGGGCGTTGAGTTCGGTGGCGGTGCTGGGCAGGGTGTACTGCATCTCGCTCGCCCCGTCGGAGTCTTCGTACGGCGGGAAGTTGGTCATGGCGTCAGGCCTCCTGGTCACGAGAGGCAGGAGGGGCCGGGGCCGGCGTGCTCGCGGGGCTCTGCAGCAGCTCGGTCACACCGACCCGGACGCCCGCGCGGAGCAGGCGGCGCGTCACTTTGCGTACGTCTGGAGCGAATACGCGCAGTGCGGTGACCCCCACCAGCACGGCGAGCAGGTCGTCAACGGTCACAGGGGCCCTGTCCTTCAGTCTGCGGGCAGCGCCAACTCCCCTTCCCCACAGGGAGGGTGACGCTGGAGGACACCGCTGTCCTCCTCCGCAGGATTTCGGATCAGGCCCCCCGGACGCGCATTTCATGGCCGATCAATTTCTGACACTAAGTGATCACGCGAACACGTACAGATATAAACAATCCTCTAAGCTACCGCTCAGGCACTCTTCGTGATCAGCGGAAATGTGATCCGTTCAGGAGGCGGGTGCAGCCGAGTCGGGGGTGCGAACAGCCGACCGCCCGTCGAATGAGTGATGCAGATCACAGCATGAAGCGGCACTTCGCCCCGGACCTGCGGCTGACACGCCCCGTGTACGGGAGTCAGCCGAGCCGGACGATGACCAGGACGGACAGGTGGCACAGCGCGCGGTTCGCGAGTGGATGACGGAGAGCTGGCCGACGGACGGGATAAGGACGTTCTCGCCCTCGGGGGTCACCGAACGGGCCTACCTGGTGGTCGAGCAGGTCTTCTACGACGCCGAGGACGACGTCTTGCAGCACACGGTGACCGTCAACTACAGCGGCCCTCTCACGAGATCCGGTACCAGCCCACACCCGAGGACCTCGCTCAGCGCGAGTAGCCGACCCCGTCCCGCTGCCTTCGATCAGCTGGTGACGTGCACGGTGACGTACAGGTCTCCAGGCGCTCCGCCGTGCTTCCCCGGCGCGCCAAATTCCCTGAGTCGGATCTTCTGCCCGTTCCGGACACCAGCGGGAAGGCGGATCTTGAAGGTGCGCCGCTTGCTGGCGACCCGGCCCTCCCCTCTGCAGATGGCGCAGTCCAGCACCCTCGTCTCGTCTCCTGTGGTGGCGCAGGCAGGGCAGTTCTCGTGGGCGGTCATACGCATGGGGACGACTGCACCACCGGTGGCTTCGTCCGGGTGGAGCCAGACTTCGGAAGTGACGTCGGCCCCGCGGCTGGGCGGCGCAGTGTCACCGAGGTAGCGGTCGCCGATCTCTTCCAGGAGGTCATAGACCTCTTCGGCGCTGTCCGGCCGCTGGGCGGGGTCCTTGGCCAGGAGTTGGCTGACCAGCCGTTCCAGTTCCACGGGGGCGTCCGGGCGCAGGGTGCGCAGTGGGGCGGGCCGCTCGTTGAGGTGCTGGTTGATCAGGTGCCAGGACGTGCCGGTGAAGGGCCGGCGGCCGGTGATCGTCTCGAAGAGCACGCATCCGAGCGAGTACAGGTCGGAGCGGTGGTCGAAGGAGCCGGACAGTGCTTCGGGCGCCATGTAGGCCGGGGTACCGATCAGGACGCCGGTGGTGGTGATGTCGTGCCGTGCGTCGCTCCCCTTGGTGATGCCGAAGTCCACGACCGTCGCCTCGCCGTCGTCCAGGACCATGATGTTGGACGGCTTGATGTCCCGGTGGGTGAGGCCCGCCTCGTGCGCGGCGCTCAGGGCGTCGGCGACGCAGGATGCCGCGTACAGGGCCGTCGGCAGGGGAAGTCGGCCGTTCTCGAGGACGGCGCTGAGGGACTTGCCGGGGAGCAGCTGCATCACCAGGTACGCGTACGGCCGTCCGTGGTGCACGGCGGAGCCGAAGTCGTGCACGGTGACGATGTGCGGATGGGACAGGCCGCCGGCGACCGCGGCCTCGCGGGCGAACCGGGCCACCTGCCGGTCGTGGTCCGCGCTTCCGTCACTGGTGAGGACCTTGACCGCCACCAGGCGGTTGACCCTCGGGTCGTGTGCTGCCCAGACCTGTCCGAACCCGCCCGCACCGATTGGCTCGATCAGCCGGTAGCGGCCGTCCAGCACGGTCCCTGCCTGCACGGCTCCCTCTTCTCGGTACACAACGCGACGCACGATGTGTACCAGGCGTGTATCCGTCACGCTACGCCGGGACATGCACCAGTAACAGGGGGTGCTGATCTATCAGTTGGCTCAGGCCGTGGTCCGCACTACGGCCGCATCCGGGACGCTGGCCGTCGCCCCCGACTCCCGGGCCGCGCGTTCTTGTCGGGCCCGGCGCAGCGCGGCCGCGCGGGACACCTCCGCCTGGCGGCGCCGCTCGGAACGGGCGGCATCGAACGGGGTCGGCGCGTCGTCTGGCACGTCGTCGATCTCGGGGAACGCACGGCGGGACAGCTCCCGCAGCGCGGCGGTCTGTCGCTCCACCGCCTCCGCAATACCCGGATCCACCCGGGGCGCTGGCGCAACCTCGCGGTGCGCTTCGAGGGCAAGCCGGTACCCGGGCGAGGCGGTCTCCCGGGTGCGCACTGGCCCGGCGGGCACAGTGACGGGCACCGGATCGACGTCGGCCGGCTCGGGCGCCGGAACAGAGCCAGGCGCGAGGATCCGCAGGGACCGGACGACCGTCCGGCCCGCCGACTGGTTGGCGGCCGCGATGATGCGGGTCTGCTCCAGCCGGGCCTTCGTCGCCCAGGCTGACGACTCCGGACACACCGTGAGCTGGCCGGAGTCGGCGTCGTACGACACAGCGGCGACGTGCCCGGCGAGCTCGGGGGCGATGGCCGCCCACCGCTCGCGCAGCGTCGCGCCGACGGCCGGGAGCTCCCAAGCGCGCTCGGTGACCAGCGCGCCGATCGCGGCCCCGAGGCCCATCGGCTCGCGCTCGTCTCGGCGCACCGCACGGATCATCCGCGGCTTCGCCTTCGCCTTCTGGCCGCCGCCGTTGGCGCGTGCCGCCTCCATCGCGGCCCGCAGCGCGACCCTGGCCAGGTCGACGCCGGACACCTCGCCGCCGCTCACGCCTGCCCCCAGGTGGCATAGCCGAGATCCAGGTGCCCGAGCCGGGCGAAGTGCTGCGCCTGGTCGACCAGCTGGTTGCTGAACAGACGCCTGGCCGACGTCTCGCCGTAGCGGTCGATGTGGTCGAACACCACCTGGTGGTCCTTCAGCGCCCGCACCCGCCAGCCGCGGACCTGCTCGCGGGTCAGTTCCTCGAGGACCAGCTCCTGGTCGTCGTCGACGTCGGCGGGCTCCGGCTCCGGAGCAGGGACGACGCCAGCCGGGCGGGGTGAGGGCACCACGACCGGGGCCACCGGCGCGGCCGGAACGTCGTCGGCCGACTGCGCGGCCGCAGCTTCGGCACGGGCCTGAGCTGCGACGGCCTGCCGAGCGCGGTGCTGCTCCCACTCGTACGCCTTCGCCCACGCCCTGGCGGTCACGTCCTGGTGCAGCTGCTGTTCGGTCACCGCGCGGCGCTCGGTCTCAGAGGCGCCGGGCATCGCCGCGTCGACGGCGGCCGCAACCGCGTGGCGCTGGTCACGACGGTCGGCCTGCCTCTCCGCGCAGCGCGGGCAGTCCTGCCCGGAGTCGAGCAGCACCCGGTCATCGCACCGCACGTCGCCACACTGCTGACGCTGCGGCAGGGCCAGGCCGATCAACCAGCCCACCGGGTCCTTGATCGGCCCATGCAACCGCATCTGGTCGGCCAGGCGCCGGGTGAGCCGGTCGGCGAGGACCTGCGGACCGTCGGCGCGGCCGGCGAAGCCGATCACCCGCTTCAGCTCACTGCGGGCGGCGGCTTCCACCAGGCGGCGAGCGGCCGCACGGTCCAGCCGCGCCCACACCAGGTCGACCGGAGCCAGGACGGTCCGCAGATCCTCCGGCGGCAGGGGCGCCCTCCCCCGCTGCTGCCTGCTCTGCCCCGCACCGTCCACGACCCGCACCGGGGTACCGGTCACCGGCCCGCGGCCGGGCTTCTCGCTGCTGATCGACGGGGACTTCTTTGGCTGTTCCCCGCGCAGCGGGCCGCCGTCCTCGCGCATGCACGCGCGGTCCGGCAGATCACCGGTCCCACCACGGCCTTCGCCGGAAAAGCCACCAGAGAGCGCAAGAGACCCACCGGGAGTAACCACAGGAGCGTGGAGAGCGTGGTGCTGTGCAGCTGCGGCGAGGTCTGCCGATCCGGTCTTCTCGCCCTGCCGTGCCCCCTCCGCCCCAGTAATGACAAGGGTCTCGCCCGTCTCGCCGGATTCAAGATCTCCGGATGCAGTACCGGCGAGGTCTGAAAACACGGCCTTCGCCGCCCGGCGGGCCTCCCGCACGGCCACGCCGTGAGCCTGAGCGACCGGCACCAGACGCACCCGCGACTTCGCGTGCAGGCCCGAGCCGGTCTCCTGCCGCACGACGTCCGCGACGCCGTGCTCCTGGAGCCGCTTGAGGACCTTCGCTCCGGCCGCCGCCGTGCAGCCCAGCAGCCGCCCGACTGTCGCCGCCGGACGTCCCCGCGCAGAGTCCACACTGCCGGGGCACAGCTGCAGCCAGCCCGTCGAACCCGTCGTCAGGACCATCAGCAGAAGCCCGAGCCGGTCGGTTGCCGCGCCCCGGCCCGTACGCCCGGCGAGCAGCCCGGCCGGGATCGGCTCCTTGTCTTTCGGCGCCCACCCCGGACCGAACAGCACCTCGCACAGCCGCAGCAGCACCGCGAGCTCCGAGCGGGACAGCGCCAGGACGTGCCGCCGGTCGCCGGCCTTCTGCGCCCGGTACATCGGAATCACCCAGCACTCCAAGCCCGTCGCGTGCCCGAAGGCATTGGTCGCGACGTTCGAGCCGAGGTACCCGGCAGCGCGCAGCTCGGGCAGCACGGTGTGCGCGACCGTTGACTGCGACACCCCCAGCCACCGGCCCAGTTCAGCCGCCCAGATGGACGCCTGGTAGTCGTCGCGGACCTTCGACTTCGCCATCAGCACGACGGAGGCCAGCCGGGCGCCGTCCGACGCACCGGCCAGGGCCGGGGACGTGACCAGCACGCGCACCGCAGCGAGCAGTCGGGCGCGCATCGTCTTCGACAGCTGGAGCGGGTTGCCCAGCTCCAGCGGAACGACCGGACCGGCCTGCGCGGGCACCGGCCGCAGCCGACGGCGCGAGGCCCCGCCGACGGAGTTGTCAATGAACTCCGAGCGGGGATGCGCGAGCGCGGCGGCCGGTGCCGCCACGGCGCTCATCGGCCCACCGCCCCGACAGGAGCGGTGGACACCGCAAAGGCCGAGCATCCCAACGTCGCCTGTGTCGCCATCGGGCCGGTGTACACGCCAAAGCGGACACCTCCCTTTGGGGATAGAACGCGCGCTTCCTCATCTATCCGGTGAACCTGCACCGAACGACCTGTGGGCAGAGCCCGGCGACCGGCGCCGGAGCTGTGGACAACGGAGAGCCGAGCGCGGCCCAGCAGGAGCGCACCCCCGGCGACCGTCAGAAGGACAGAGGACCCCCTCTTTAGACAGGTGTCGCGGACCGGGATACGTGTGACACTCCGACCCCAGGAATCTTCGTGACTAATGCCGTGAACTGCGCAAACAGGGTGTGCGAATTCCGTCACGCGGGAAGTGTGGGGGGCTCGAACCGGTGTGAATCGGACACGGTCGAGCTGACAAGGAGACGCGAAGTCGTGCACTATGGCGGGGACACCAACTTTCATATGCGAGCCGGACCACCCCGCAACGCGGGACGGGCCGACGAGTGGATGGAAGGCACCAAGCCCCCTCCGTGAGGAGCGGGCGCGGTCCCAACCGAAACGCCGCGAGGTGGATCGGAAGGGGGGAGATTTCTCCTCTCGTTTGGGTGCTGGTGAACCGCAGGGCCCCCGTCAAAGGGCCCCGCGGATCGGGTAGGGCACCGACCGTTGTCAGCGGCCGGGGTCTTGCTCAGGTAGTGCGCCAGCCCTGTCAGTGGCCGGGGTGCTGCTGGTGGCCCTTGTCAAAGGGGCCGACCCGCTTGTCGAAGGCGGGGTATTGCTGAAAAGGAAGTGGCTCGATGAGCCGAAGCTCGGAACTGGTGTCAAGCCCGGGACCGAGCAGCCGAGCCGGGGTGTCAAGCCCGGTCGGTGCGAAGGGCCGCGCGAGGCCGAAGCGGATTGTCAGTCCGCAGAATGGCGCGCGCGGCCGATGACCTAGGTCATCCCGACCCCCTCAATACCGAAGGTGGAGTCGGCATGCCGGAAAGCGCACCCGAAGGCGTGATCGCGATGATGGAACGGCGCAGCTGCGCGTGAAGTTCCACGGGTGCGGGTAGTCTTCATTCCGCGATCACCTCCCAACCAGGTGCTCGCCCAAACGGAGCTTCGCCCCGTTCGAGAGCCCCCAGTGGACCAGGCCCGGTCCCGGGGGCTTTCGCCGTTGTCGATCACTTCTGCGCACAGCCTAACTGCATAACCGGCCAGAACTGTGGGGCGAATTCGCGCAGTATCCGAGACGATCCCGCCTGACGGGAAGCGCGCGGGAAAGTGCCCGCCCCACGGGAAAGTCACTGTCCACCCCGCAGTTCACGAAGATGGGTGACGAACTCCTGCGCCTCCGAGGCGTACCCGTAGTGAGTCTGTAGGGCCTGCCCGAGGTCGGCGGCCACCATCGCCAGCGACGGCAAAGACTTCCGCTCCCCCGTCAGGGCCCGCTCCCCGTGGGCGAGCGCCGTGTCCAGGTCACCTTCGCGCGCGGCGACCACGCCGAGCGTGACGCGGGCCTCCGCGATCCGCATGGGCGAGCGCTCCGTTCCGTCGAAATCCGTGCCCGCCCGGATGACCTCGTTGGCCAGCTGCTCCGCGAGCCGGTTCTCGCCCGACTTCCTCAGCGCGTCCATGCGGTAGAAGTCATATTTCGCGGGGTCGACGACGAAATGGTTCTCGATGTTCTCGGGATACGGCTGGAGTTCGAGGATCTGACGGCCCTTGTCGAGCGCGACCTCAGTCTGCGACCGGTCGCCCAACCGGGCCCATGCCTTGGCCTTCTGCGCGTACAGCTGCGCGGCGACGCTCTCGGTCGGCGCCACGGCGATGCCGGCCTCCGCGGCCGCGATGACACCGCGATAATCGCCCCGGGTCAGCGCGAACCACGCCCTCATCTCATGAGCCCAGCCCTGCACGCTCAGCTCCCCGGCCTCCTGACCGAGCATCAGCGCGGCCTGCCGGGTGGCTTCGGCGTCGCGGGGCCGGCCGGAGTCGTACTCGACACAACCCACCAGGAGCGACAGCCGCCCGGCGAGCGCGATGATCTCGCGGTGCTGCGCCAAGCTGACCCGCTGGTGCTGGAGGCCGACGACGCGGGCGAGCCATGCCTTGCCCTCCAGGAGCAGCTGGTCGGCGGGCATGTACGCGTACTCGCAGCACAGCCGATCCGCTGTGATCCGCAGTGCGTCCAGCGTGGCGACGTCCACGTCCGAGGCTCGCAGCCGCGCGATGATGTCCACTGTGTCCATGCCGCTGACCTGCAAAATCTCCGCACGGCCGTCACGGCGGGAGCGCTCGGGGAAAAAGGCGCCCGTGGTCGTTCCGAACACGGCGGCGATGGCCGACCGGTACTTCGTCGGCTGACTCTCCCCCGCTTCCCACCGCTTCCACTGGCGCAGTAGGTCTTGCTCGCTTACGACCTGGTCGTCTGGGAGCCGGACCATCAACGCGCGCACTGCATCGGACTGCGACCAGTTACGAGCCGCGCGCTCATCCACCATCCGGCGAGCCCAGTCAGGACGCTCGTCAACCATCGCGATCCCCTTCCCCGTACGGTCCAGCGGCGCAGCCTGCGCCCCGACAGGGTGATGCCCGCGGAGCGGAAGCCGGCCCTTCTGCGGCCGAGCATGGCACGGCCTCTTGATCGCGCGGAGGTGACAAGTGGTGGTGACATTCCGAATGTCACCGGCCGATGTCACTTTCCGCAGTCGCAGGACCCGAGCACGGTCATGGTCAACAAGTGCCAGGAGCTGCGTGTGGGAGGTAGGGGTCAATGGGGGCCGCCATCCATGGGAGGACGTGTACGACGGAGCGCGGCCAGCACGGTCTCCGGGTGACCGTCGTACAGGATGTGCGGCTCATCGGCGGTCGGCGGGTGGAAGCGGCCCGCGTGCCTGAGGAGGTCTTCCTCGCTGAACTCGATGCTGTTCGCGTCGACCAGCGACTGCTCGTTGCGCTTCCGGATTCGGTCCCAGCGCACCTCATGCGGCACCGGCAAGTAGATGAGAACGGGCTCGCCGCCGGCCTCCATCACGGTCGCTGCCCATTGGGCTCGCTCTTCCGGAGTCCAGAAGCCGTGGTCGACCACGGTGTCGTGTCCGGCCGCCAGGAGGTCCTGGAGCTCAAGGGCGATGTCCTTGAGTACGGGCGCCTCCCGGACCCTGAACTCGCCGCGGGGGAAGTCCCTGCCGTAGTGGCCGTAGCGGCGGAACATCTCCTCATCAGGGCACAGGCGCCGGAAGTCGGCCTTCTCCAGGGCACGGGCGAGGGTTGTCTTGCCGGAGCCCTGGAGACCGGACATGAGGATCGCGCGAGGCGCGGGGCCCGGTCGGCCGGACAAAGCGGCGGAGGTGCGCGTGATCTCGAATCGTCCTTCCAGCGTGAGGGTGTCGGTGTGCTCGGCTCGAAGAAGCTGGCTGAGGCGGGTTTCGAGGCAGGAGACGAGCGTGTCGTCGAGGACGGCGACGTTCCGTGTGGTCACCGCTGCACCTCTGACGTCGTGCGTCGGGTGCGGCCCGGGGCGCCCAAGTCCACGCCGTACTCCAGCAGCTCGCCGTCGGCGTCCAGGAAGCGCGCGGTCAGCACGAGGATTGCCGCGACGGTGTCGGCCTCCAGCTCCAGGAGCTCGAGGTCGCGCTTTGTCGCGATGCGAGCTGTCTCCTCATCCACGCGCTTCACGACGTGCCGCCCGGTGGCCCGAGCGATCAAGTCGAGCGACAACCCGCCCTTGAGCCGCTCGCTCCGCGCCAGCTCGGGCACGGCCTGGGCGAACTCCGCCGGGATCCATGACGTGGAGTGGGAGACGATGCCGTGACCGTCTCGGTAGACACGGCTACGGCGAATCACGTCGTCACCAGCCGAAATGCCCAGCACGTCAGCAACGTCTTCGGGAGCTTCGACTATGCCGGCGGTGTGGCCGGACGACTTCTCGCCGACACCCCACGACGACTGCGTCTTGATGCTGCGGTCGTGACGCTCCGCCCCGGAGGACAGCGAGATCGGGCGCGCCAGCACCTCGGTGCCGACGCCCGGGATGCCCCGCACCAGCTTCTCTTCGCGCAGCAGTCGCATGGCCCGGTCCGCAGTGGCTGTGCTGACCTCCCACTCGGTTGCCAGCGTCTTGATGCTGGGCAGGAGGTCGCCCGGCGAGAGCTCCCCGGAGCTGATCAAGTCGCGGTAGTGGCCCGCGATGCGCGCGTACGGCGGCCGATTGTCGGCTCGGGGTGGCCCTGGCATGTGCCTTCGCCTCCTTCAAATTCCCTCTGGGTGCCTCACTATACCGCTTGACACCTGAGGATACCTGATGCAACCTGATGTATGTAGGGCGTCGGTGATCCTCCGGGAGCACCGAGCGAGCACCACCGCAAGACCGCAGTAGTCGTCCGCCCTTAGGGGCGGCCGGGGTAGTCCTCGGGTCACTGAGGGCGCGAGAGCACCATCGAACTCCCCCAGAGCCTGACGGCCGCGACGACTGTGTGCACGTCGCAGCGCTGTGCGCTGTCTGTCCTGCGGGACGCCGGCCTTATGCCGCGCGGCCCGGAGGGCGGAGAGAGCATCGCGACGCGCTCCCTGCCTCTCCGTCCGTGAGGAGTTCAGATGTCTGCTTCCACCCTTGAGCGCACCGCCCGTCCCCGCCGGAGCCGGATCCGCTCCCGGAGCGTCAACAGCCGCCCGGCGCTGACCCTCTCCACCCTCAAGCCCCACCAATACGACCTGCGCCCAGCCTGTGCGTCGCTGATCTGCCCCGACTGCAAGACGTGGGTGCCGATCACCGGCCTCCAGACCAAGAAGCCCAAGCTCGTGCCGCACGACACCGGCCGCGCGGGCAAGGACGCGGCCCTCCGCTGTCGCCTGGGCAGCAACCGCCTGGTCACCATCAACGTCACGGTCAGGAAGTGGGAGGAGCGCCTGACGGACGGCAACTCGGAGACCGTCCACCGCCGCCGGACCACCGTGCGACGCAAGCCGAAGGTCGCGGTTGCCCCGGCCGTCAGCCAGATCGCCGCGCAGAAGCAGACGGCGACGGGTGACGACGGCCGGCCCCTGTGGCTGCTGCGCGAGATGAAGTGGGCGTCGATCGAGTCGGCGGTCCGCGACGCCGACACCCGCCGCGCGGAGCCGCCCGCCGGTGACGCGCCGCTGGGGGCGCCGCCGGTACCGCTCAAGACGCTGCACCCCGAACGCCGCGCGAGCTGACCCGCTCCGGACGAACGACCACGGCCCCGGCCACCCCGCAGAGGGGTGGCCGGGGCCGTGGCTGCTCGTACAGCGGCCGCCTCCCCAACTGGGGAGTGAACGCGACAGCCCCAGGGATTAGGGCCCCGGGGACTGTCCAGGACCTGACTCGGAGGACCTGATGCAGCACAGCATGACACGCACCGCGCCGCAGCCGCGGGCCGGGATCATCGACGACATCGAGCGCGAGGACGACGACCAGGGCTACGAGCCCGAGGACGCCGCCCGCGTCGACGTTGCCCTGGTCCTCGTTCCCAACCTCGCGCCGGTGCCGGCCGGTTGGGAGGTGGCGGCGTGATTACCAGCCTCACCGACGCCGAACGCGAGGCGCTCTCGCAGAAGAACCGGGAGCAGAACAAGAGGTCAGAGGCCAACCGCCGATGAGCGCCCGCCCGACCGACGACCTGTTCGTCCGCTACATGCGCGCGTTCCAGGACTCCACCGAGCACACTGCCGACTGCCCGGCCTGCCAGGGCGAGACGCCGTGCGCGGAGGGGGTGCCGATCCACGATCGGTTCGCCCGCCTCCAGGACGCCTACACCGCACGCCAGAAGCAGCAGCGCTGATCCCCGGCCCTGCCCCGTCGCCCCCGCGCCTTCCCGGCCGGGGCCGGCGGAGAGCGCCGGGAGTTCCCGCCCGCTCCGGCCGTCCGGCCGCCGACACAGAACAGCCCCAGGGTGGCCGCCCTGGGGCTGTCTCCTGCACTGGACCTTCTGGGAGGCCCTGATGAATCGCAACTCCATCGTACGCACCCCGTACTACGGCGCCGTCTCCACCGCGGCCGCGCCCGAGCGTCCCCGCGCGGCCTGCGCCGACGAGGACCCGGAGCTGTTCTTCCCGATCGGGGACAGCGGCCCGGCCCTGCTCCAGGAGGAAGAGGCCAAGGCTGTCTGCCGTCGCTGCCCGCTGATGGAGTCCTGCCTCCAGGGCGCGCTGGAGCGCGGCGAGGCCGCCGGGGTATGGGGCGGGCTGTCCGAGAAGGAGCGCCGCTCCCTCAAGCGCCGCGCCGCCCGTAACCGCGCTGCCTGATCCGTTCTGGCGGCTGCCTGATCCGCCCGCACCGACCGCTGCACCACGACGGCCAGGACGGGCGGTGAAGGGGGGCCGGACAGCCCGGACCGACAGTCGAGGGAGGCCCCATGGCCACGACGATGACCCCGCTCCGCCCGGCACGGAAGCCGCCGCCCAGGCCGCCGCTTTCGCGATCTTCGGCAGTGACATCCCGCCGATCGGGCCGGAGGACTACAGCGGCAGCTGGCGCACCACCCTCCACGTCATCGCGGAGGAGTGGGTGGGTGAGGGCCGCTTCGAACGGCACACCGCCCGCACCGCGGCCGCGCTCAACGAGCTGTTCGCCACGCAGAAGCTGTACGGCGTCGGCTCGCCCGAGGCACTCGGCGACGGCAGCAGGCTCCAGCCGCTGATCGACCGGTGCCGGCACTTCGGCATCACCACCGCCGACCTCGAGCGGCACGGCGCGCAGTTCCCCGAGAGCTGACTTCGCGCCCGCCCGGCGGGAGCCGCATCGAGTTTCGAGCCCGCCCCGCGACGCTTCGCGAGACCGGCCGCCCGCCACCCGGGCCGCCGGCCTTTTCGTGCGCGCGGAGCGGGTAGAGCCGGTGCCAGCTTCGTGATCACCCGCCCGCACCGACCGCCGCTTCGGGAACGCGCCGCCGCGTTTCGGGAGCAGCCCCCGCCGTTTCGCGCACGCCCTGAACGACCCCCTCCGGAGGCACGCATGACGATCACCGACTGGCCGCGCACCGCGGTCGAACCCGACTCCGAGACGGACGCACCGGCCGCCGTTTCGGGAACGCCCAGGCCGGTTTCGCGGACGACCGGCACCGTTTCGGATGCGCCGGAGTTCGTTTCGGAGACGGAAAGCGGAACCGGAACCAAACCCTCCCTGGCGAAGCTGACCGGCACCCAGAAGTGGACGGCCGCAGCGATCGTCATCGCCGCGCTCGCCCTCGCGGGCATCGGCCTGTACCTGTCCTTCGAGCACGTCGCCCAGTTCGCCTTCACCGAGCTGCGCTTCGGCTCGCTGGGCAAGGGCCAGCTGTTCGCGGTCGGCGTCGACGTCGGCATCATGGTGATGATCGCGGTCGACCTGCTGATGGCCTGGCTCAAGCGCCCCATCAGCTGGATCCGTTACCCGGTGTGGCTGCTGACCGCCGCGACGGTCGTCCTCAATGCCGCCTCCGGCGCCCCGGAGGGCGCCTGGAAGCTGCTGGACTACGTCGCCGCCGGCGCCCACGGCGTCGTGCCGGTCCTCTTCATCATGGTGGTGGAGCTGGGCCGCACCGCGATCGACCGCGTCCTCCGGCCTGACCAGGAAGAACGCGACTCGATCCCGTGGCTGCGGTGGATCCTCGCCCCGGTCGCGACCGCCCGGATCTTCCGCCGGATGCGGCTGTGGGGCGTCACCTCCTACCCGGAGATGATCCGCCGCGACCAGCAGCTCATCGCCTACGAGCAGTGGCTCAAGCGCAAGTACAAGGGCGACATCTCCAAGGCCAGCGAGGATGAGCTGCTGCCGATGAAGATGGCCCCCTACGGCTACACCGTCGACCAGGCCCTGGCCATGCCCGATGAGCAGGACCAGGCAGCCCAGGAGCGGGAGGAGGAAGCCGAACGCCGGCGCCTGGACGCGGAGACACGCAGTGAGGTCGCCCAGGCGGAGTCCGAAGCCGAGCGGCTGCGCGCCAAGGGCAAGGTGGAGGCGGTCCGCGCGGAGGTCGACGGCCAGACCGGACAGGCCCGCGCTCACGCCCGAGCTCAGGTCAGCGCCGCAGAGCGGGCCGCCGCACTGGAGCAGGAGGCGCTGGACCAGGCCGTCATGGCCGAAGCCCGAGCCCGTGAGGCGGAGGCGGAGCGCAAGGAGGCCGACGAGCGCGAGGCGAAGGCCGAAGCGGACCTTCGCGCGGCGGACCTGGAGCGGCAGGCAGCCGAGAAGCGGAAGGAAGCGGCGGAGGCCGACCGGGTCGCCGCGGCGGAGGCACAGGCGATCGAGACCCAGACCATCGCCGAAGCCCGCGAGGCTGCTGCCGAAGCGAACCGGCGTGCTGCCGAAACGGAGAGGGCTGCTGCCGAAACGCAGCGCGCCACCGCCGAAGCCGCTCGCAAGGAGGCTGAGGAGGAGCGCCTCCGGGAGGTCGCGCTCGCCGACGCCGCGCGCGCCAAGCAGGAAGCCGCCGAAGCCGAGCGGGCCGCCGCCGAAACGCGGCGGGCTGCTGCCGAAATCGAGCGGCGCGCGGTCGAAGCCGAGGACGTCGCGAAGCTCAAGCCGCGCGAGCGGGCGGTCCGCCGGGTCGCCCGGATGATCCTCGCGGCCGGCGGCGACGCCGACCGGCTGCCGCTGGCCGACATCCAGCACGAGCTGGCGGTCACCTCGCCCGGCACCGCCTCGGAGTACCGCCAGGAGGCAGCCGAGCTGCTCGCCGGCGGCTACCGCCCCTGACCCACCGTCCGGCACACACCAGTGAGGGCCAGCCCGAAGGAAGCGGGCTGGCCCTCGCTGCGACTGCCGGAAGCAGTCACAGCCCCACCAGTACACCAGGAGGGAATCCCCGCCGTGAACAGCAACAACGACCCGAACTACTCCCCTCTGCGCGACGTCGCACAGAGCCCGGAGGCAACCGCCCGGTACCTGGCCGACGTTCAGCGGGTCCTGCTGGACATCGGCAAGAACCTGGAGACCCTCGCGATCGAGACCCGCCTCCACCTGCGCAAGACGCACGTGGAGGGCGACCGCTGGTACCACGCCAGGCTGCGCGCGATGCCCGTCGAAAAGGCCCTCGGGAACGTGCTCAAGAACCTGAACAACCTCACCGACGGCCTGGAAAAGAGCGCCTATAAGCGTCGCGCTCACGACGAGACCGTGGTGAATACGGCAAAGGGAAGGAAGGAAAAGGAGCTGGAAAGGCAGCGTAAGAAGAACCCGCAGCCGCTCCAGGCCGCACCGAATCCGCCGCAGCAAGATGCACAGAGCCAGAATCTCGGCTATGGTGGTCCCACGTCGATTTACGACATGGGTCGGGAGTCGGCGTGAACCGCCCCCTCAGCAGCGCCGAACGCTCCGCACAGCGGCGCCAGAACTGGCTGAAGGAAGAGGCGACGAAAGCCCGCGAATCTCGCGGCGAGGCAGGGCAGATGGAATTCTGGCTCCGCCTGGCACGATCCCGAATGGCCAAGGACGTTAAAGCCGGTCGCGGCGACGTCTACTCCGGATTCGCGCTGATCTGCCGCCTGTTCATCACGGCGATGGACCAGCGCGTGGAGGGCAACGGACGGATCTGGAACGACCTGCTGCAGTACGCGGAGCAGGTCGTGGCGAAGCACCCCCCGCGTCACTGAACGTCACCAGCGAAGGCCCCGCCGGACTCCGGCGGGGCCTCGCGCGCGTAAAGCGTGCACACGTGCACGTGCACACGCGTGCACACAAGACCCCACGCTCTGTCAAGTCCCAGGAGGGAGGCGCACCGTGTCCGATGAGGACGGCACCGGGACCTTGGTCCAAGGCCCCTGGAGCGGTGATTCCACGTACGTGCCACCGCCGATCCCGGATTACGGCGACACCATTCCGCCGCCGGAAGACATTCCCCCGGCTCCCCCGGAATCGCCGGAAGAGACGACAATGGAACTGCCGACGATTCCGGCTGCCCCGGACCCGTCGACGGCCTTGCGTTCCGAAGGGATTACGGCGCCGGAAACCGGTGAAGATGACGGCGAATACGAGGAAGGCGAATACGAGCAGCCTCGTTCTCTCGCTGACCGTCTCGGTGACTGGCTGGAATTCCGGCTGGAAAGGGCGCGGGCGCTCCATGAAGGCGAAGCGCCTTTCCGCGAGGCCGAAATAGCGCGGAAGGCTGCGCTACTGGAAGGCCGCACCGCGCAGGAAGTCGCGATGATGGAGCAGAACGGAAAGCTCCACGCCGCGATGATGAAAGCGAAGGGCGACAAGGCGGCGGCACGCGGAAAGGCGGACGCCGACCGCGCGAAGTCGTCCGCCTCCGGCCTGGGGTCGGACAAGGGCCGCTCGAAGGCCGGCGGCGGGGGCGGGTCCTCGCGCGGCGGGGGCGGCAACGGGCCGTCCCGCAACAACTCCGGCTCGGGAGCGAACCGGTCCGGGGCCTCACGCGGCTCCAACTCCGGCGGCCCCGGCGGTCGTTCCGGCTCCGGATCGACCGGGGGCAGCGGAGGCGGCAAGGGCGGCGCGAAGGGCTCTCAGTCGGGCTCTGGCGGCCGCGCAGCCGGTTCCGGGCGCAGCGGTTCGTCCGGGGGCTCGAAAGGCTCTCAGACGGGCTCTGGCGGCTCTGGCCGGAGCAGCGGCTCGAAGGGTGACGGCGGTCGGACGCAGCAGGGTCCGGCGTCCAGTGCTCGGGCCGAGCGGGCCCGCAGCCGCCAGGAGCGCGCCGGGGTCCGGCAGGCCGGGCGGCAGGAGCGGCGCAGCGCCGGGCACGCCGCCGGCGTCGCGGACCGGTCCAAGGGCCGCGACCAGGCCCGCGCCCAGCGGCAGCAGGCCTGGGAGGACCGCCGCGCGAAGCGGCAGGAGCGCGACGCAGCGCGGAAGGCGAAGCGGGAAGCCGCCGCGTCGGCCACGCCGGGCCGCACCACGTTGGGCCAGGCCGTGGGCGAGGAAGCCCAGCGCCGCTGGGACAAACGCCGCGCCGACGCGGAGGCCGCGAAGGCCGCGAAGGCCGGCACCGAGAAGGTGAACCTGTCCAAGGACAAGGACTCCAAGGGCAAGGGCACCGACGGCAAGGGCGGAAAGACCGCCAAGGAAGGCTCGGACGGGGCCTCCAGCACCGCGAAGGACGGCAAGGCGACCGATGAACCGGGCAAGGACTCCACGGCCGGTGACGGGGCGTCTGACGGTTCGAAGAAGCGGCGGCGGTTCCGGCGTCGGCGCACCGGCGGCACGGGCCGGGCCGAACGGCGCGGACGTACCCGCCGCACCGGTCGCACCGGCCGGACGGGGCGCGGTCGTACGGGTCGTGCCGGTCGGCGCGGCCGCCCGGCGGACAGCCCGTTCGGCGCGGAGGACTCCACCCCGACGGTGGAGTGGCCCGACCGGCCCACCCGCCCGCCGCGCACCGACGCCAAGGGCGAGGACGACATCGTCGACGCGGACATCGTCCCCGACGGGCCCACAGCCGTCACGACCGGCGTGAAGGGCCTGCCGCCCGCGCCGGAGCCGCACACCGCACGGCCCGGCACCAGCCGGCCCGGCACGGAAGGGAGCAACGTGAGCAGCTCGGAAGTCAGCAGGCCGTCCGGGCAGAGCGGCCTGGCCGCCCAGCACCGCACGGACATCACGTTCGACGAGTTCCTGATGGAGATGGCGAACATCGCCATCCAGGCCGGCATGAACCAGGAGCGCGCCGAAGCCCTAGCGGAGGCACTGACCAAGGTCGCCGACGCCCTGCGGGACATGGCCACCGACCTGATCAGCGACCACAACGTCTCCACGCAGGTCACCGACCTGATCACGGACCTCGCCGACGCCGCAGCCCGTATGAAGCAGCAGGCCGAACGGTGTGCCGAGCAGTGCGGCATCGCCAAGGAGGCCGCCACGCTCGCGGCCGCCATGGTCGCCCGCGTCTACGGCCAGGACATGGCCGCCAAGGAAGACGCGGGCCTGAAGTACGCGTCGGCCGCCGCCCACCACGACTAAGCACGGAGGACCCCGCTGATGAGCAGCGATCTCGCACCCCGCAACACCAGCGCAGCGCCTGCCCCGGCCGACGGCGACAACCGCTACAAGGCCGTCCAGGCCAAACTCCTCAAGCTGGGCAAGGCCATGGACGACGCCACCCTCGAACTGGAGGGGCTGCGGCGCAGCATGCAGGCCAACGCCTCCCGCACCGAGGACGTGGCCCGCGACATCGCCAATGCCGACCTGGACGTGAAGTTCGTGGAGCTGACCAACAACGTGGCCGTCGCCCTGGGCGGTGCCGCCACCCAGGTCCGCAAGTTGGCTGACACAGCGGAGGAGACCGCCGACCTCACCCACCAGGCCCGGCGCACCCACTCCAAGCTCTACGGCGCGCTGGACGACATCCGCTCCAACCGGCGCGAGAAGACCCCCAAGCCGGCCTTCTTCAACCGCTGACCCCACTCCCCCACCCCGCCACGGGCGGCCCCGCAGCTTCCGCGGGGCCGCCCGTGCCCGTTCCCGAAGGAGAAGCCGGTGACCACGCCGCGCAGTGTCGCGCTTGAGCGCCTCGCCTACACCCTCGCCGCGCCCGTGCTGGCCGTGGCCCCGAACCTCTACCCCGACAGCCCCGTCAACTCCGTCGTGCAGCTGGCCGGCGCCGCCGGGATCGGCGGCATCTTCCTCGCCGCCAAGAGCGATGAGACCGGCGCCGGACGCAAGATCCTGCGCTGGACCCCGCTGGTCCTGGCCGCCGCCGTCGACGTCGCCGCCGGGCACACCACCGGCTTCGGCCCGTACTGGCTGGACGGACTGCTCGCAGCCGGATGGGCGGCGGCCGGCTCCTTCGTGCTGCCGTTCTCCCGCCACGCCCGCCGCCGTCACCGCCCCGCGCTCGCCGCCCCAGCCCCGCAGCCGGCGCCCGCCCAGGCCGCGGAGCCGACCGTGGCGCAGCCGGACGACGGAGCCGACCAGCTCACCCGCGAGGCGCGGATGCTGTGGGAGCGCGCCGGGATGCCCGCCCGCACCCACGTCGTCAAGGCCACCCGGCACACCGCCATGCGCCACGACCTCACCCTGCTACTGCGCGCCTCGGAGACCGGGCGGCCGATCACCGGCCTCTCCCCCGAGATCGTCGGAGCCGCGTTCGGCGTGTCCGCGGCCGACGTCACCCTCGCGGACGTCGCCATCCAGCCCGGCCGCCAGGGCGGACCCGGCTGGATGGAGGCCCTCATCACCCCGGAGGCCAACGCCCGGCGGCGCACCAAGCCGACCGACCAGGAGCGCTGGATCGACCGGGTCGCCGGCCCCAAGGGCGGCGCCCCCGGCTCCGAGCTGGTCCACAAGACCCGCGACAACGAGCGCGGGGTGACCTTCTACCGGGCGAAGATGAGCGACTCCACCGAGTCCCCGCGCATCGACCTGCCCAAGGTCTGCCGCGCGCTGGACCTGCCCGAGGACGACTCCTGCGTGTTCGTCCTCATCGACGGCTCGGAGTTCCTGATCAGCGCGTTCGACACCCCGCCGCTTAGCGCGATCTTCCCCGCCACCCGCGAGCTGCTCACCCCGGACGCCAAGGGCATGTACGTGTGCGGGTTCACCATCACCGGCCAGCCGGTGAAGACCATGGTGTACCAGCACGACAAGAACGCCCCGGCCCACGGCCTCACCCTCGGAGTGTCCCGCTCCGGCAAGACGCAGTTCTTCGCGATCAACATGGCCGCCCAGTCCCTGGACAGCCAGGTGGTGTGGCTGTCCACCGTCCGCAAGGACGAGAAGACCACCGTGCTCGGGAAGTACATCGACCGGCAGGGCTCGAACGCCCTGTGGATGGCCCGCTCCCTGCGGGCGGCGAAGGCGCTGTGCGAGATCAGGGCGGAGATGCCCTGGCCGCACGACGGCCAGCCGCACGACTACAAGCCGGGCGACACCCGCTGCCCGTACCGGCAGCTCAACGTGTACGCGGATGAGTTCATGACCGCCGCCCAGGACTCGGACTTCGGCGAGTTCATCCAGAAGGACGGCGAGGACCTCACGGTCACCGGGCTGAAGTACGGCATCGGCTTCAACCCGGCCGGCCAGTCGCCGTTCGCGCACAACGGGTTCTCCACGGAGATGAAGGACAACCTGCGGCAGAACAGCCGCCCGGTCATCTTCAACATGGGTTCGCCCGGCGCCACCCGCAAGGCGGCGGAAGGCACCATGGAGAACGCCTACGACGTGCCGACCATCCCGGCCCGCTACTCCCGCAGCGAAGGCTCCGCGATCGAGCGGGCCATGCGCGGCGAGGCCGACCCGGAGAACGGCGTCTCCACGGGCGGCGTCGCCGTCATCGTCCTCGACAACGGCCGCGCCGTGCTCATGCGGTCGCTGTACGCCGACTTCGACACCGACCTCTCCCGGCTGTTCCCCGACGAGGTCAACCGGCTCACCGACTACGAGATCAGCGAGCTGGAGAAGCGCGGCCTGTGGTTCGACTGGAACGAGCCCGTGCGGCCCGGCGAGTTCTGGCCCGAGCCCGACGAGGACGACGAGGGCGAGGGCCGCTCCCGCCGGCGCGGCGGCGGAGGCGGCGGCAAGGGCGGAGGCGGGCGCGGCTCCAAGAGCGGCAACCGCCGCTCCGAGCAGGTCGCCTCTCCCCGCCAGGCGCTGGAGGCCATCAAGAGCCTCACCGACGCCTGATCACACCCATCCCCGGGGTCGGCCTGCCCGAGCACGGCCGGCCCCACCCGATGTGAAGGAGCACCACCACCGTGGCCCTGTCCATCTCCGCCGCCGTGCTGCTGGGCATCATCGTCTTCGTCCTGGTCAAGGGCGGCTACGTCCGCGTCGGCTCCGCGCTGGCCTGCACGCTGTTCGGCTTCACCCTCGCCGCGACCGGCCTGGCCCCGACCATCAACAGCGGCCTCGCCTCGCTCGCCGGACTGATCTCCAGCCTCTGACTACGCCTCCGTCCACGGCGGGTCAGGGGTGTAGTTGAGCCCGTCGCAGAAACGGCAGTCCCACTCCGCGGGCACTTCCCACTTGTCGACCCAGAAGCCGACCTGCTTGCCCACGAAGTAGTTGTCCCCGCCGCACCATCCGCACTCGAAGACGAACTCCACTCGATCCCCTTCCCCGCGCCTGATGGTCCGAGGATGCCCGGGACACGGGTGCGCTGATACCCAAACGCCCACTCCCCCGCTACACAACGCCGAAGGGCGCCGCCGGAGACCATCCCGGCGGCGCCCTTCGGCGTCCCCTGCTTGGAGTCCCGATGTCCCATGCCTCGCTCTCCCCCGCTATAGACCACCCCGCCCCGACCACCCCGGCCGCGCCGCCGGCGGAACTGAGCCTCGAGGAACGCCTCACCCTCGTGAACGCGGCGATGACCGCGCGCCTGGACGAAGCGGCCGTCGCCTACGAGGTCAACACCGCGCACATCCCCACCGAGCCCGTGGACCTGGGCGACGTCGTCACCATCCCGTTGACCCCGACGCTCCAGCCACCGCCGGAGTCCTACCCGACCCCGATCGCCGCCCTTCTGCAGCGCGCCCACCACCGGCTGCTCACCGGCGGCTGGTGCTCCGGCGCCCTGGTCGACGAGGACGGCGCCCGCTGCATGCTCGGAGCCATCCGAGCCGAGGCCCGCGGCGACAGCGGCCTGGAAGCCAGCGCCGCCTCCGTGCTCCTGGACACGATCCGCCGCACGTTCGGCGACGGCGTCGACTCTGTGCCGTCCTTCAACGACGCCCACGGATCGGCCCGCGTCCCACTCCGCATGGTCGACCAGGCCGCCCACCTCGCCGACGCCCGCGGCCTGTAACCGCTCCGGGTCCCCTGCCTCGCGCCCGAACCCCGCCTGCCCGGGGGCCGGAGCGGGGGCAGGCCACCCGGCCGGACACCCACGCGCACCACCGACTTCCCAGCCGAAGGAGCGACTCCGCATGTCCCACAACGACAGGCAGATGAACGGCCAGCACCGCCCGAACAACATCCTCGACCAGTTCGAACTGTCCCCGGCCCGCAAGGGCAAGCAGCGCCTGACGCGGCTGCGCACCGCGTGGCGCAAGTCCTGGGAGGAGGGCGGCTTCCTCCACCAGCGGTGGGAGGAGGTCGGCCAGGCCCGGCACGCCAGCTGGCACGAGGTCGCCAACTGGATCAAGACGGCCGCGCTGTTCGGCGGACTCAGCCTCATCGTGCTGATGCTGGACGCCGCCGGCGACATCACCTCCGCCGCACTCAAGGGCCTCTCCAACGTCCCGGCCACCAGCGCCAGCGACGGCAGCGGGCTGTGGGGCATGGTCGACCACCCCGTCCGCGTGTTCCTCGCCGACCAGGCCGCGCACCTCGCCGTCGCCCCCGCCGCCCTGTACGCGTTCTGGCAACTGACCGGGCTGCTCGGGCTGGTCGGTGGGTTCTTCGGCAATGCCGGCGCCCGCATCGCCTGGGTGCTGTTCGGCATCGGCAGCCTCGCCATGATCTGGTCCGCCGCCCCGGCCGGGGGCCGCGCCGCCGCCACCGGGCTCTCCGCCCTCATGTGGGCACTGGCCAGCATCTTCGCCCTGCGCGGCCTGACCCTGCGGCCCATCGTCCACAACCACCCGCCGCAGTACCAGTTCAGCCCCGCGCTCCACCTGCACGCCACGATCCCCGCCCCCACCCCGGCGGGCGACGACCACGGCCCCGACAACGTCCACCCGCTCCAGCGCTGACCCCGCACTCGCACTGTCCGGCACCGCCACCACGCACCGAAGGAATCCCATGAAGACACAGCTCGAACAGACCGAGTTCTGGGTCGGCACCTTCCACGGGAGCCACGACGGCCTCCCCGCCAAGGTCACCGCGACCCGCGACGACACCCGCCCCGAGCCCTTCGCCTGGACGTGCACGTGCGGCGCGTCCCGCTCCTTCCCCACCGAGCACGGCGTGTTCCCCACCGCCTGGCGGCACACCCACCCGACTCGCTTCGACCGGCTGCGGTCGTGGGCCACCCGCCTGTTCACCGCCCGCTGACCTGACGCTCTGCCTGGCCCTCGCCCGCCCCGCACCCGGGGCCGACGAGGACCGGACAGGCCGCCCGGCCGCACGCACCACCCCGCCCACGAGAGAAGGAGACCCCGTCTTGGCGAAAGTCCCGACCGTCATAGGAGTGCTCACCGAGCCCCCGGCTCCGACCTGGTGGAAGGTCAACCGCCACAAGATCTTCGGCGTCACCGGGCTGCTGATCGGCTACCTGATCGGCACCCACCTGCACGGGGCCCCCGAGCAGCAGCCGGACACGCCCCGGCCGGGCCACACCACGCCCGCGTCGGCCACGCCCGGTGAGCACCCCACGCGCACGGCCCACAGCCTCGCCGCATAACCCAGCCGCACCACCCGCTGCGCCCCGCCGACACCAGCACGACGTCGGCGGGGCGCAGCGCTGTCCCCCGACGACTGGAGGAACTGCTCATGCTCATCCCCTGCCCCCGCCGCCGGATCGGCCGGCCCCGCCCACAGCGTCCCGGCCCCCGCTACCCGCACCGCCCCGACCGGCTGCCCGGCGCCTGGAGCAGGTGATGCCGCGCCCGAGGAAGAAGCCCCGCCGCGAGGTGAAACGGGTGCCGCGCAGTGACGCGACACTGCCGGAGTTCGACCGGCGCGCTTGTCCCAAGGGCCTGGTCACCCGGCGGCAGTTACGCGAGCGCGGACTGAGCCCCGGCGGGCACGGCCCGGTCGCGGTGCTGCGCTGCAGGGCGTGCGCCTACCGGCCCGACCAGTCATGCATCCACCCCACCCGGGCCTGGCTCTACAGCGTGGAGCTCGCCCGGCCGAAGCGGGTGCCGACGCTCGCGCAGGAAGAAGCGCTGGACCGGGCGATGGCCGCGAGGTCCACGTGCCCCCGGTGCCGCCGCAGGTACTACTTCTGCCTCCCGCTGCGCACTCAGGGCGTCTGTGACCCCTGCGACAAGGGCTACGAGCCCAGCCCCGACACCTACATGACGTTCACGGCCCCGGTCGCCCACCGGCTGGCCGCATAGCGCGGGCGGCCGCAGCACCGGCAAGGGCCGGCTGCCCGCTCCCTCACCCCTGCGAGATCAGGAGAAGCCCAGCATGACGCATCGCTCCGCCCTCTTCGCCGCCGTCCTCGGTTTCGGCCGCGCCGGGTCGAA
>NZ_JBFAKH010000061.1:0-49754 GCF_040655635.1 Streptomyces sp. NPDC050388 | reverse complement strand
GAAACCCTCGCAGCCGCCGACAGCCGCGACGAGCACGGCACCCTCGGCGCACCTGACTTTCAATCAGGGGTACACCTGGCCGGACGGTCTGAATGTCTCCGTCATCTACGCCCGGGTGTCCACCTACTACGACGAGGCACCGCGGGCGGGGCACACCGACTTCCGCGTGTTGCTGCACGTGTCCAACGAGGGCCAGAAGCCCGTTGACCTGCACGGGGTGACGCTCCTCGTGGACGGCGCGACGACCGGCGGCGAGGCGCTGCACACGACGTTCGAGAGCGGGTCCAAGCCCCTGGAGGGCCAGCTGGCTCAGGGGACGGGGGCCTATTTCACCGACGACTGGTCCCTGAAGACGGAATACGGCAAGCGCATCGTCGTCAGGGTGCAACGCGTGGCGGACTACTCGGGCCAGGACTTCCCCGAGTTCACCGGCGACGTGACCGGCTGAACGAGGCCGTCGTGCTCCTGGTGCTCGTTGCCGTACGTCATCCCGGAGACGTACGGCGGGCGCCGGTGACGTACTCGAGTAACGCGGCCGGGACCGATCCGCGGTTCCGCCGGCACTGAGGAACGCAGTCCAAGGGCCTTGTTGGTTCACTGGCAGGGCCCTTGAGATGGACGTCGTCCGGTCCTCGGTAATCGAGTGGCGGGGCGGTGAGTCGGACGGCTGGCCGCACCGAGGGGGCCACTACGAGAGCGGATAGGCTCCCGGACTCATGAGCGCGATACGCCCGTGGGCGCAGGCACGACTAGCGGACAGGACGATCTCTGTGGCTGTCGGGGTCGGCGATCTGCTGATGTGCGGTGTACTGCTTCTGGTGGCTGTTGGAGTAGTCGGCGCTGAGCCGACTACCCGTGCAGAGGAAACGGCCGCCTGGCACACTGCCGGCGAACTGTACGTCGGGTGGCTGGCGGTCGGGCTGGTGTTCTTCGCCGTGTTGGGTATGACGCGGTCCCTGCTCACGCATGTGGCGATGATGCTGATCTCGCCCGTCCTCCTGGTCCTGTTGATGATTCTCCCGTCCTTCTGGTGATGCGCGTGCCGTTGAGTCCTGGCCATCCTCTGGCCAGGACGCCACTAGCTAGTCTCGCGCTGATTGAAAACGTCCAGGTCACGGGCCTAGTCGGGCGCGATTGTTGGCCGGTCTTGAAAACCGTCGTGGCAGCGATGTCACCGTGGGTTCAAATCCCACCGCCTCCGCTCTGAGAGCAGTGAGAACGGCCCCTGACCTGGGAAGTCGGTCGGGGGCCGGTCGGGTGTGGACCGCCGGGGCCGGCCTCGACGAGCACGAGTGCGTGGACGAGCCCGGGATGCGCGGCGGTGGTGAGCAGGCGGTGTGCCCGCCCGGCGACTGGCCGACCAGGACGGGGCGCCGCAGCGCCGGCTGATCGACAATGGCGATGACGTCGGCGACGTAGGCGGCGCGGGAGACGTCCCGCGGGTGGCGCTCGCCGGCGCCGTGTCCGCGATGGTCGACCGCGACGACCCGATGTCTGGAGCTCAAGCGCCGTGCCAATACGTCCCATTCACCCGCGTGACCGGCCAGGCCGTGCAGCAACACGAGGGACTGTCCCGGCCCGCTCCGGTCCCGGCAGACATGCCGGACGCCGTCTCGCACCACCACGCGTTCAGGCCATGTCACGGCGGAGCCCCCAGGGAATCGGCCTACCTCGAGCATGCCGCAACCGGCTCGTCGAACGCCCCGAGGCGGTCGCGGCGTGAGCGCCCTCGCAGCCCGGGCGATCGGCACCAGCAGGCTGGACCTGCTGCCGCTGCGCGTCGAGCACGCCGAGGAGATGGCCGCGGTGCTCTCCGACCCGGCCCTGCACACCTTCACCGGCGGCACTCCGGACACCCCGCACACCCTGCGCTCGCGCTACCAGCGCATGACAGCAGGCTCTCCCGATCCGGCCGTCTCCTGGCTGAACTGGGTGATCCGGCTCCGTGACGCGTCCTGCCTGACGGGCACCGTCCAGGCGACGGTCGGCCCCTCCGGCCATGGCCCCATCGCGGAGATCGCCTGGGTGGTGGGGACCCCGTGGCAGGGAAGGGGCATCGCGGGCGAAGCGGCCCGGGGACTCGTCGCCTGGCTCGGCCGGCAGCCGGTGCACACCGTCATCGCCCACATCCACCCCGACCACCGGGCCTCCGCCGCCGTCGCCACCGCCGTCGGGCTCACACCCACCGAAGAATGGCACGGAGGCGAGCTCCGATGGCAGCGGAGCCTCGGGCGATGACTTCGCCGCTCCCCAGGTCTTGACTATTGATCATCGGCCACTCTCAGGTGTGTCTAGGGTGTGCGTATGCCGCGACGACACATCCCCATATCCATCCGGCCGAGCCTCGACGGAGGACGTCGGTGAACAAGCCTCTGAGGGCCGTGGCGGTCTTCTGCGGGTTGCTGGTGCTCAGCCTGCTGCTCCGCGCGAATTGGCTGCAGTACGTGCGAGCCCCGGAGCTCGCCTCCGACCAGAAGAACCGGCGGGTGCAGATCGCGCAGTTCGCCACCCCACGCGGAGACATCGTCGTCGGGGGCCGGGCCGTCACCGGTTCCACCGAGGTACAAGGCACCGACCTCAAGTACAAGCGCACCTACGCCGACGGGCCGATGTACGCGCCGGTGACGGGATACGCGTCCCAGGCGCAGGGCATGACGCTGCTGGAGAAGACGTACGACGGCATCCTGACCGGAAAGGACGACCGCCTGGCCTTCCAGCAGTTCGCCGATGTCATCAGCGGCGAGGGCCAGCGGCCCGGCTCGGTGGTCACCACCATCGACCCGAAGGCACAGAAGGCCGCTTACGACGGGCTGACCGACCTGAAGGGCGCAAGGGGGGCCGTGGTCGCGCTGGACCCCCGGACGGGCAAGGTGCTGGCCCTGGTCTCGGCGCCCTCCTACGATCCGTCGCGGTTCGCGGGCGGCACGTTCAAGGAGTCCGACCGGTTCGTGGCCCTCGACAAGGACAAGCGCAAGCCGCTGGCCAACCGCGCGCTGCGGGAGACCTATCCGCCGGGTTCCACCTTCAAGATCCTCACCGCGGCCGCCGCCCTGGAGCACGGGATCGTCACCGACATCGACGCCCGTACGGACGCCGTCTCCCCGTACCCCCTGCCGCAGTCCAGCAACAGGATCGGCAGCGAGGCCGGCGACGCGGTCTGCAGCAAGGCGTCGATGAAGACCGCCATGCAGTACTCGTGCAACAACGTCTTCCTGGACGCCGCGTCCGCACTGGGACAGGACAAGCTGCGGGAGACGGCCGAGAAGTTCGGCTTCAACGAGGACGTCTACTCCGACGACTTCGGCGACCTGCTCGCCACCAAGAGCCTCTACCCCGAGAACCTCGACGCGCCCGGTACCGCGCTCACCGGTATGGGACAGGGCAGCCTCACCAGCACGCCGATGCAGATGGCCATGGTCACCGCCGCGCTGGCCAACGACGGAAAGCTGATGCAGCCCTACATCGTCGACGAGGTCCGCGGCCCGGACCTCAGCACCCTGGAGAAGACCCGACCCGCGGTGATGAGCGAGGCGGTCTCCGCCGAGACCGCGCAGAAGGTTCAACAGATGATGGAGTTCACCGCCAAGGAGGGCAGCGCCCACCGTGCCCAGATCGACGGCATCACGGTCGGCGGCAAGACCGGTACCGCGCAACGCGGTGTCGACGTGGCCGACCAGGTGCCGTACGGATGGTTCGTCTCCTACGGCAAGAAGCAGGACGGGTCCTCGGTCGCCGTGGCCGTCTTCATCGATCCGACCGACATGGACATCTCGCGCGCGGACATCTCCGGCGGCGGTCTCGGAGCACCCATTGCCCGCAGCGTCATGAAGGCGGTTCTGCAGCAGTGAAGCCGGACCGGATACGGAGCAGGGGACGGCGGTGCCCTGTCCGGGGAAGTGAGTCACCGGGGTGCTCGCCGGTGGGGGAGGAGCTGGGGCTTCCGTCCAGCGACGTGGCGGACCCAAGGCGCCGGGAGGTCCGCCGGTGGACCCCGTGCGGACCACGAACTCCGTGCGGTGCGCCGGTCGGCAGGCCGTAACTGCTCCGCCCCAGGCGGACCAGGGCCGGGGTGGGGCGATCGAGCGGCCCGATACCGCGTCCTCCTACGAACGCCGATTCCGCACCTACCCGGCCTTCCTCGGCCTCGCCGCCGCCCTGTGCTGCTACAAGTACAAGCGGTTCGTCCGACTCATCACACAGGGCGCGGTCTCCGGGTTCACTTCCGGGCTCTGAGGCGCTGTCGAAACGAGGTGCGGAGTCGGATCACCGGGGCTCCCGAGGTCTGCCTGATGCGCCGCTGTGCGCCGACGTCGATGTCAGAGGCGGATGTCACGAGGGGCGGGACCTGCCGCTCTGGCGGCGTTTGACCACATGACGCAGCAGGAGTCCGACGAAGGCGACGAAGAACACCAGGCAGCCGAAGCGGACCCACAGCGGACTGGTCGTACTGACGGCCGACCACCCGGACCAGACGATGCACAGCACCATCCAGCCGGGGCTTTCCGCGGGGAGTCGTTCCTGGTCCTGAGGCACGCACCGCTCCCTTCCCGTGCAGGATGATCATCCCAGAAGGCGGCACGTGAAGAGACCGAGCGCGGAGGGCCCAGCAGCTTCAAGGCCCACCAGCTTCAAGGCCCACCAGGAGCGGGTTGTGCCTCATCATGTGTGGCTCTCCGGGCCCTCGTTCGGGCGGAAGTGGCGTCGGGTGCGCGGTCGTCCGTCTCCCGGACGGCTTCCGTTTCTACGACCTCCGGTACACCGGGCACCCCTGTCGACCCGCTCGGGCGCCACCCTCCGGGACACGGTGGTGCGCGCCGGTTTCGGCAGAGCCCCGGTCGCGGCCCGGACGGGCGGCGGGTCACTCGCTGCCGGGAGCGCGCGGATGTTCCATGCGGGAGAGCCAGGCGGTGAGCAGCGTTTCGAGTGACTCGGCCTCGGTGGGCGTCAGCAGATCCAGCAGGCGGCGTTCGTTGCGCATGTGGTCGGTGAACGCTCGGTCGATCAGTTCGCGTCCGGGTCTGGTGAGGGCGACGATCCGGCCGCGCTGGTCGTCGTGGGAACGGCGGCGGGTGACGAGTCCGGCTCGCTCCAGGCGGTCGATCCTCTTCGTCATCGCGCCGGTGGTGACCATGGTGTGCGCGGCGAGCTCGCCGGGCGCCCGCTCGTAGGGCTCCCCGGCGCGGCGCAGTGCGCACAGGACGTCGAACTCTCCCTCGCTGAGGCCGTAACGGCCGTAGACGAGGCAGAGCTCCTCGGTGAGCAGGTCGGCCAGGCGGTGCAGTCGGCCGATCACACCCTGCGGGTCGACGTCGACGTCGGGGCGCTCCCGGCGCCAGTCGGCCTGGATGCGGGCAACGCGGTCCAGTGGTTCACCATGCTCCATGCACCCCATGATAGCTTCCCGGGAAGCTATATTGGCTTCCATGGAAGCCAATATGCGTTGGGTGGCACTGACCGCGGTCGCGCCGGTGGCCTGGGGGGCCAACTACTTCGTCACCCACGAGTTCCTGCCGGCCGACCGCCCGCTCTACGGGGCCGCCCTGCGGGCCCTGCCCGCCGGCCTCGTCCTGCTCGCCTTGTGCAGGCAGCGGCCGCGCGGCGCGTGGTGGTGGCGGTCCGCTGTGCTCGGGCTGCTCAACATGAGCGTGTTCTTCGTCCTCGTCTATACCGCCTCCCAACTGCTTCCGACGAGCGTCGCCTCGACCGTCATGGCGGTGGCCCCGCTGACGATGATGCTCATCGCCTGGCCCCTGGTGTCCGAGCGGCCCCGGACCGCCCACCTGGTCGGCGCCGCGCTCGGACTCGGCGGAGTCGGTCTCATGCTGCTCACAGGGGTGGAAGGGGTGAGTGTGCCGGGAGTCCTCGCCTCGGTCGCCGCCATGCTGATGTCGTCCTTCGGGCACGTCCTGGCCAAACGGTGGAGCGCCGGTGTCGATGTGCTCGCCTCGACCGCCTGGCAACTCGCCGCCGGAGGTCTGTTGCTGCTCCCGGTCGCCGCAGTCGTGGAGGGCCCTCCGCCCACGCTCTCCACACAGACCTCCCTCGCGTTCGGCTATGTCGCCCTGGTCGCCACCGCACTGGCCTTCGCCGCATGGTTCACCGGGCTGCGGCACCTGCCCGCGGGCACAGTCGGAATGATCGGACTGCTCAACCCCGTGACAGGCGTACTGCTCGGCACGGCGATCGCCGGCGAGGTGCTGACCGTTCAGCAACTGTGCGGACTGGTCCTGGTCCTGGCCGGAGTCGTCCTGGGCCAACCCGGGCGCGCGGGCCGACGCGACAGCAGTCAGGCACCTCCCCGTCCGTATCCGACGAGCGTCCCGCGCGAGCGTCCTCTGTACGCGCTCCCCCATGAGGACCGGAAACGTGGGCAGGGCGCCGGCCCGGATGTGTACGAGGGCGAGTGAAGTCCCGCCATCCCGCCGCACACCGCTGACCTCACGGACGGTGATCACCTCACGAACTTGTGTCAGGCCCCCCATCCCGCCGCTTCCGCCGCTTCCGCCGGATGAACAGTGAGAACGGCCCCTGACCTGGATGTTCGATCGAGGCCGTTCTCGTGTCCGGCTACCGGGGCTGCCCGGTGCTCCCCGTGGTTCCCCGTCCGCGGCCGCTCGATCGGGCAGGAGAGGGGCACGCGTCAGACCACCCCCCGAGGGTCGTCCTCGTCGGGGAGACAGAGCATGCGGTGATCCGGAACCACCGGATCACCGAGGGGCGGCTCGATCCCCCGAACACGGACCGCGACGAGGCCGCCGGCTGTCGGGACCAGCCGCCGGCGATACCGCGGTGGCACGTCCTTGGCGGGCCGTTCTCTGACGGCAAGACTGATCCATCGGTCGTAGTCGGTCGGGTACACGCGGACTTCGGCGCCGCAGTCAGGGCAGGTCGGTGCCTCGATCCACGTCACGTCGTCGGGGTCGGGGCCAGGCGGCGGTGCGGTCGTGGCGCCTTCCTCCTCGGCGATGTCGTTGGCCAGCCGCTGCCAACAGGACTCGCAGAGCTCGACCAGGAGACTGATCTGTCCGCGCCCCCGTACGGTTGGATCACCCTTACCGCACATTTGGCATGAAGCGCACCTGTTGCCCCGGGATGCCCCCATGCATACGAGTGTGGGCGGACACACAAGGCGCTGACAGGTCACGATTCGGCCTCTTCGGACCGACCTCACGCTCACCGCGGTGCACCGACCGCCCCAGCTTCCCGCGCAGGGCGCTCGGCAGGGAACGTCCGGTCGGGCAACCGCCCGCACCGGGCCCGCGTCTTTCCTCGCGACCTTCACCACGCGCACAGGGGGAACCACCTTGACCGGCAAGGAAGTTGAGCATGACGACGAGCGGGGTCACGACCTGGGGCCCTGGTGGGCGGGGATCGGGACGTGGGGAGCGGTCGCACTGATCGTCATCGGCGGTCTCGCGGCAGCGTGGGTCTTTTTCCGGCTGCCCGGCACTCCGGGGGAGTCGGCAACCGGCTACTACCAGGCCGCCAAGATCGTCGCCATCGGCCTGGTGATCGCGGGAAGCGCCTTGCTGGGCCGTCGCCGTGCCCGGGCCGCGGCCACCGAGGAGACGACCGAGGCGGAACGCGTCTGACGCCACCGGTCGGTGAGCGGCGTCAGGTGGCGGCGACTTCCCGGATCCCGCGGATCGCGTCCAGCGCGACCTCGGTGAGGGCGGGTGCGCTCCCACAGGGTGTGCACCCGCCCTCGCGAAAAGGGCCCGCACATGCGGGCCCTTTCGGGTTTCTCGTCATGCCCGGCGGCGAACCGCCGTGCTGCAACCGGTGGTGCAAGGCGCACTTCGGTCCCACGGTCTCGGTGGCCGGGGCGACCGACGTGACCCCACACGATCTCCGGGCCCCGCACGGGACGTGGGTCGCCGGCCGCGGCGACCGGGTGGTCGAGGCGGCGGGTATCCGACTCGACGGACACGAGGACGACGGCAGCTGCGCCGATGTGCTGTGCACCGTCCGCCCCTGCCGACGGCCTCGCACCTGACGGGCAGTTACTCTTGACTGCCAGCTACTTTGCAATGCAAAGTTAAGATGCGGGCGGCCGACCGACCGTCCGCTTTCCGGCACGCCGGAGTGCGACCACAAGGGGGACATCGTGGGGAAACCGTCACTGAGCGGCGAGGGGACTGAACCAGGGGCGCATGTGGCCGCCCTGTTGGCGGCCACGGAAGGCCTGCGGGCCAGGACCCGCGCACAGATGAACGGCTCGTGGGTCTCCCTCCTCGGCTTCGGCCTCCTCGCGCTGGTGGCCGCTCCGGTCGCCCGGTACGCCTTCAACTTCGGGGCCCATGGCCGCAACGTCGGGTCCTATCCGGCCTTCGCCTACGCCGAGTTGACCGGCCTGTGCGTCGTCCACGAACCGGGCACCCCTTGTCTGGAGGGCGAGTTCGACGGCGCCGTCCTGCGTTTCGTGGCCTGGGGCGTGTGGTTCGCGCTCCTCCCCCTGGCGTGGTTCGCCTTCGCCCGCTGGTACCGCCTGCGTGGCGAGGCCCGGGGCGTCGTCCCCCGCCGCGGCGTGTGGATCTGCACGACCGCCATGGTCACCGCCGTGATCACGACCGCACTGACGGCCATGCTGTTCGGGCTGTCCGGCTGGAGCCAGCCGCTGGAGGTCGACCTGCTGCAGAACAGCTACGCCTCCCCGTGGTACCTGGTCGGTATCGGGCTCGTCGCCCTCGGGGTGGTCGAACGCAGCTGGATCGCCGTAGCCGCCGGCGCTGCGCACGCCCTGCTGCTCACCGGCTACCTCGGTGCCTCCTGGGGCACGGGATGGCTCCCCTGGCAGCACCCCGCCCACCCCGGCTGGACCGACGGACCGCAGGCCAAGGCGCTCCTGCTGGCCTCGATCCTGCTTCTCGCCGGCCTGGCCGAGAGGACGGTGGCACGGCATCGAGCCGGGCCCGGTCGTGCCGATGCGGATACGGTTGTCTCATGAGTGTCGAGGATTCGGCGGAGGCGTGGGACGGCCGGGAAGGCCTCCATCCGACGCAGTCGCTGGACGACACCGTCCATCAGCGGGTGCGACTCGGCATCCTCACCATCGCCAAAGAAGCAGACCGAGTCGAGTTCGGCTTCCTGAAGAAGCAACTGGCCGTCACGGACGGAAACCTCTCCCGGCACCTGAAGGTGCTGGAGGAGTCGGATCTGATCACCGTGGACAAGGGCTACGTCGGTCGGCGTCCCCGAACGTGGATCGCCCTCACCCGTGAAGGCGCGCAGGCGCTGGACGCCGAACTTCGTGCCCTGCGCGCACTCGTCCTCCGGCTGGAGAGCACCCGCCCGGCTCCCGGTACGCCCGAGGCGTGACGCTGTCTCAGGAGTTCGGCCCCCGGGCCAGTGGGGTCATGACGCCGCCCGCAGGAGGCGGAGTTGGCCGATCTCCGTGGCGTTCTTGAGGAGTTCGGTGTTCACCCAGGCGGCCGTGTGGGCCACGGTGTACGCCGGGTCGCTCGGCCAGGGGAACGGTGCCGTGGCGTCCAGGTCGGTGTCGGTGAGGCCGTCCAGCGTCGCGAGCCATTCCGTCCGCAGGTCGCGCAGCCACTGGACGGTCGCCGGCCCCTCTCCCGGCCAGGTGATCTCGGTCCGCTCCCGGGGCCGACGCCCGTGCGCGTGGTCCAGGGTCACGCTCCACCACCAGCCGATGTGCCAGCTGACCCAGGCGATGGTCGGGACGGGTACGGGGTCGGGCTCGGTCTCCGCCCAGTCCGGGATCCAGGCGCCGTCGGCGGCACGGCGCATCGTCCAGCAGTGGGCGGTGGGCTCCCACAGGAAGTCGTCCGGCTCCAGCCGCTCCAGGTGGTACTCGAACAGGGACCAGGTCAGTTCGAACTGCCAGCGCAGTAGTTCTGTTCGGGAGAGGGGGACCGGGGCGGTGGGGGCAGCGGAAATCGTGGAGGCCGGGTCGGGGGTCGGGGTGCTCATTCGGGGCTTTCCAGGTGTGTGGGGCGTACGGCCGGAAGCGAAGCGGCCGGAAGCGGGGGCGGCGCGGGCGAGTGACGTGGTCGGCACTCCAGGGCGGTGGTGTGTCCGGGGCCTTCGGTTTTCGTGGGGCGCGGGGGAGGGGACGGCTGGTGGATCCCGGGTTGTGGGTCAGGGGTGGTGGCCCGTCGTGCGGGCCGCTGACGCGATGGTCGCGCGGGCCTCGCGTTCGGACAAGCCCGTGGTGAGGGCCGCGTCGACCAAGGGGTTCACCAGGGCGGGGCCGATGCCGTCCTCGTAGGCGCGGCAGGCCGCCCAGAACAGCCGGGTGTTGCGCTGGCCCTCGTGCGCCGCGAGGACGAACTGGACGAGTCCCCGACCGTGACCGCCGGCCGACGGGGGCGTGGGGTGGTGGGCGCGGGGCGGTGGCAGGAGAAGCCGCAGGAGGGCGGGCGGGCAGGCGGCGGGGGCTGAGCGAGCGGTTCCCGGGGCGGTCGTGTAGGTGCCGTGGTCCGTGCGGGAGCCGGGACCGACGAGATAGCCCCCGGCGCCGCGGATGTCGATGCCGGGGGCGAGGCGGCTCGCGGAGTTGGGGACGACGACGTCCGGCGGACTGCTGAGCCACAGGTGACGGCCGCCGCTGGGGGTCAGGACGGTCACCGTGGTGGGGACCGTGAACAGGTGACGCAGGGCCAGTTCGCGCAGGGCGGCGGAGGGGTCCGTACCGCTCTTGGTGTCGAGGTCGACACCGATGAGGTGGTGCGGGGGCAGTCCGCAGGCGATGCCGTAGCCGGTGGCCCTGGGCGCGGCGGCGAAGAGCGCGCGGATGCGGGCGGGGTCGGTGGAGGCGTCGTGCACACCGTGCCCGAAGCGGCCGCACTCGCCGTGACAGGGCGTGGTCCGGCCGGGACGGGGGACAGGTTCGGCGCGGTGCGGGGAGCGCAGGGCGGGGAGTTTGGTCCGGGACAGCGGGATGACGGCCAGTCCGCGTTCGGCGGCTGACAGAGCGTGCGCGAGGGCCAGCGTGGTGGCCTGCCGGTCGGTGGTGGCCATAGACCTATTTTCGTACGCGCGTTCGAGAAGGGGAAGAGGGGCGGGTGCGACGCGCCGGGGTTCACAGGGTTTGCGGAAAAAGTGCCGAAACGCTTCCTCCCTTGCGGGGGTTGGCGCGGAGCCGGGCGTGTCGGGCGGAGAGGTGACTCAGGGGGAAGAGGGAGGTTTATCGACTTGTGCTCACGCTTGCGTGCTAATGACGGCTTCCGAGGTGGTTCACCGGGATTCGGTGGGCAATCCTGATCTCGCGACGTCGTGCACAGTGCCGGGGTGGTCGGCCGACTCCCCCGGTGGCAGCCGTACATCACACACGCACGCTCATGAGCCGGTGCGTCCTTGGTTCTGGAGGGAACACAACATGGCAAGCATCCGTACCGCCCGAGTCATCGCCGCCGTCTCCGCTCTTCCGCTCGCGGCGGCCCTCTTCGCCGGCGTCGCGGTGGCGGACACCGGCGCTCTCGCGGACGACGGATCGAACGCCACGGCCACAAGCGCCGAGGCGGGAGTGCTCGGCAGTGGCGTCGGCGGCGACAACTTCGGCAACGCGGCCACCACGCAACAGCAGGCCGTCGGTTTCGGTGCCTCGAACCAGAGCAACACCGCCCAGGTCAACGGCTCCGCGTTCACGTCCGTCGTCCAGGGCAACGACAACGTGGTGGTCAACTTCACCCCGCTGTGGTGAGGAGGTGAGAGGGCCGACGGCCCTCTGACGCCGTGTGGGGTGCGATCCGTGGGGTGCGAGGCGTCTGCTCGGCGGTACTCCGGTACCGTCGCGCAGGCGTTTTCGGGTTTCCGCGGTGCTTCCCCCAAGGAGGAACCCGCACGGGTCTCCCCCGCTCGTCCACCTTCAGGAGGTGCGGCAGGCCCCACCCCTACAACCTGAGGGGGACGCGGCTTCGGGACCTGCGGCCGATTTGCCGGACGTGCCCCGCTCATAGCGTTGAGTCATGACCAGACCCGTCTGCACCAGCGCTTCGAACGCCGCTGCTCCGGCGAAGCAGACCCTCCCGTACCCGTCGTTCTCGTCGTACATGAGGGCCCGGCAGCCGGTGCTCCTGCGTACCGCCCGGTCCTTGACCGGGAACCCGAGCGACGCGGAGGACCTGCTGCAGACCGCGCTCGCCAAGACGTACGTCGCCTGGGAGCGTATCGAGGACCATCGCGCGCTCGACGGCTATGTGCGCCGGGCGCTGCTGAACACGCGGACGTCGCAGTGGCGCAAGCGCAAGGTGGACGAGTTCGCCTGCGAGGAGCTGCCCGAGCCGGACCCGGTCCCCGGCGGCGACGACCCGGCCGAGCAGCAGGCGCTGCGCGACGCGATGTGGCGGGCGATCATGCGGCTGCCCGCGCGACAGCGCGCCATGGTCGTCCTGCGGTACTACGAGGACCTCAGCGAGGTCCAGACGGCCGAGGTGCTCGGTGTATCGGTGGGCACGGTGAAATCGGCCGTTTCGCGGGCGCTCGGGAAGTTGCGGGACGATGCCGAGCTGGGGCTCGTCCGGTCCTGACCGGGAACGAAGTTCCGCGGAACGTGATCGATCATCCGTCCACCTAGTGACATACCGAGCGGTATGTGCGCAGAATCAGCACGACCGTTACCGCCGCGTAGGCAATGTCGCCCAGGAGGACGCCGTGCTCAGCACCATGCAGGACGTACCGCTGCTGATCTCAAGGATCCTGACCCACGGGTCGACGATCCACGGCACGTCACAGGTGACCACCTGGACCGGCGAGGGCGACCCGCAGCGCCGCTCCTACGCGGAGATCGGCGCCCGCTCGGCCCAGCTGGCCCACGCCCTGCGTGAGGACCTCGGGGTGACCGGCGACGACCGGGTGGCCACGCTCATGTGGAACAACGCCGAGCACGTGGAGGCGTACTTCGCCATCCCCGGCATGGGCGCGGTGCTCCACACCCTGAACCTCCGCCTTCCGGCCGAGCAGCTCGCGTGGATCGTCAACCACGCCGCAGACCGGGTGATCATCGTCAACGGTTCGCTGATCCCGCTGCTCGCTCCGCTGCTGCCGCACCTGAAGACCGTTCAGCACGTCGTCGTGACCGGGCCCGGAGACCGTTCCGCGCTGGCGGACGCCGACGCCCAGGTGCACGAGTACGAGGACCTGATCGCCGGAAAGCCCGTCGCCTACGACTGGCCGGAGCTGGACGAACGCGCCGCCGCCGCCATGTGCTACACCTCGGGCACCACCGGGGACCCCAAGGGCGTGGTCTACAGCCACCGTTCGATCTACCTGCACTCGATGCAGGTCAACATGGCCCAGTCGATGGGCCTGACCGACCGGGACACCTCCCTGGTCGTGGTGCCCCAGTTCCACGTCAACGCCTGGGGCCTGCCGCACGCCACCTTCATGACCGGCGTCAACATGCTGATGCCGGACCGCTTCCTGCAGCCCGCCCCGCTCGCCGAGATGATCGAGGGGGAGCGGCCGACGCACGCCGCCGCCGTCCCCACCATCTGGCAGGGCCTGCTGGCCGAGCTGCTGGCCAAGCCCCGGGACGTCTCCTCCCTCACCCAGGTCACCATCGGCGGCTCGGCCTGCCCGCCCTCGCTGATGGAGGCCTTCGACGAGCTGGGCATGCGGGTCTGCCACGCCTGGGGCATGACGGAGACCTCCCCGCTCGGCACCATCGCCCGTCCGCCGGCCGACGCCGTGGGCACCGAGGCGGAGTTCGGCTACCGCCTGACCCAGGGGCGTTTCCCGGCCGGTGTCGAGGCCCGGCTCACCGGCCCCGGCGGCGAACGGCTCCCCTGGGACGGCGAGTCCGCGGGCGAGCTGGAGGTGCGCGGCCCCTGGATCGCCGGCGCCTACTACAACGGCGCCGACGCCGAACCGCTGCGCCCCGCCGACAAGTTCAGCGAGGACGGCTGGCTGAAGACGGGGGACGTCGGCACCATCAGCCGCGACGGCTTCCTCACCCTGACCGACCGGGCCAAGGACGTCATCAAGTCCGGCGGCGAGTGGATCTCCTCCGTCGAGCTGGAGAACGTGCTGATGTCCCACCCCGATGTCGCGGAGGCCGCCGTCGTCGCCGTCCCGGACGACAAGTGGGGGGAGCGCCCGCTGGCCACGGTCGTCCTCAAGGAGGGGTCCACCGCCGACTTCACCACCCTGCGCGCCTTCCTCGCCGACGGGGGCGTCGCCAAGTGGCAGCTGCCCGAACGCTGGACGGTGATCGAGTCGGTGCCGAAGACGAGCGTCGGCAAGTTCGACAAGAAGGTGCTGCGCAGGCAGTACGCCGAGGGCACGCTGGACGTCACCCGGCTCTGACGCTCGACGCCCCCGACCCCTGACGCCTGACGCCGTTACGCACCACAGCCGCGCCGGGTGGGGACGAACCCCGGTCCGTCCCCACCCGGCTTGCGCCGTCGCTCAGTTGGTGCCGATACGGGCGAGCAGGTCGACGATCCTGTCCTGCACCTCGTCGCTCGTGGACCGCTCCGCGAGGAACAGCACCGTCTCGCCGGAGGCCAGCCGCGGCAGGTCGGCCTGGCCGACGGCGGCGGTGTAGACGACGAGCGGGGTGCGGTTGAGCTGCCCGTTCGCCCGCAGCCAGTCGATGATCCCGGCGGACCCGGTCTGCTGCCGACGCACCTGCATCAGGTCCATCACCACCAGGTTCGGCCGGAACTGCCCCGCCAGCGTCACCGCGTCCGCGTCGCCCGCGGCCCGCGCGACCTGCATACCGCGCCGCTCCAGCGTCGCGGTCAGCGCCAGCGCGATCTCCGCGTGCTCCTCGATCAGCAGCACCCGCGGCGGATGCTGCTCGCTGTCGCGCGGCGCGAGGGCCTTCAGCAGTACGGCGGGGTCGGCGCCGTAGGCGGCATCGCGCGACGCCTGCCCCAGTCCGGCCGTGACGAGCACCGGAACCTCGGCGGCCACCGCGGCCTTCCGCAGTGACTGGAGCGCCGTCCGGGTGATCGGCCCGGTCAGCGGGTCCACGAACAGCGCGGCGGGGAACGCCGCGATCTGTGCGTCGACCTCCTCGCGCGAGTTCACGATCACCGGCCGGTAGCCGCGGTCGCTCAGCGCCTGCTGCGTGGCGACGTCCGGCGCGGGCCACACCAGCAGCCGACGCGGGTTGTCCAACGGCTCCGGCGGCAGTTCGTCGTCCATCGGCTGCGGACGCGGGGGGTCCGCCACCTCGACGGCCCCGCCCGGCCCGTCCAGCGGCTCGGGGCCCTCGGCCGCGTCCGCGTCCGGCGCCCCTATCGCGTACGAGCGTCCCGTGCCCTCGGTCGTCGGCGCGAGGAGTGGCTGCCCGGCGGGCGAGTGCTGCGGCTGCGACGGCGACGGCGACTGCGGGGGCAACGGGGGTTGCGCCTGGGGCTGCTGGGGCTGCGCCTGTGCGCGCGCGGGTGCCTGGGGTGCTGCCTGCGCCTGCCGCTGGGCGGGGGCGGAGTCGGCCGTCGCGTGCGGGCGCGCGCCCTGTTCGTGGTCCGCGGCCGGGTCGGTACGCGTGCCGAGCTTGCGGCGACGGCCCGAGCCGCCCGGCTGGTGCGGGGGAGGCGTGGCCGCCGGCAGCGGCTGCTGGACCTGGACGGCCTGTCGGGTGAACGGCACGCCCTGCCCCAGGGTGCGCACGCTGAACGCACGCCCCTGCGTCGAGTTCGGGTCCACCGGTGCCGTCGGTGCCGGCGCCTCCACCGGTAGCGGCTGAGGCTGAGGCTGAGCAGCCCGCTGCACGGGCACGGGTGCGGGTGCGGGTGCTGCCTCGGGAGGCAGCGGGGTGGCCGGTGCGGGCGCCGCCACACCGCTCGGCGGCACGGGGGCACCCTGCGGAGGGGCGGGGGCACCGGCGGCGGGCCACGGCGGCTGCGCGGCCGGGGTGCCGTCGGGCGGAGTTCCCTGACCCGGCGCGGCCTCGGCGGGCAGTGGCTGGGCGACGGAAGCGGGCTGCTCCGCGGCCGGGGCGGCGGGCTGTGCCGGGACCGGCGCGGCGGGCTGGGGCATCGGCTGACCGCCGGAAGCCACCTGGGGCTGATCGTGGGGTGCCGGTGCCGGTGCCGGTGCCGGTGGCTGTACCGCTTGTGTCTGTGCCGGTGCCTGCACCTGAGGCATCTGCCCGGGGACGGCGGTGCCCCGACCGTGCACAGGTTCGCCCTGGGGCGGAACGGCCGACGGAAGGGCCGCGCCCTGCGGCGGTACGGGCATGCCCTGCGGGGGAATCGGGGCAGCCTGCACGGGCGCCACCGGTTGAGCCGGCGCCGGGACCGGCGCCGGAGCCTGTGCCGGCACCGGCGCAAGGCCCGCGCCCTGCTCGGCCGGCTGGGCGACGGCGCGCCGGCGTCGGCCCGTCGGGGCGTTGGTGGGATGTGGCTGCGGCGGGGTGTGGTCGTCGGCCTGGTCGTGCGGGACGGCGTCATGGCGCCCGTCGACCAGGGCGTCACCGGAAGCGGCCGGTCCGGGAAGTGGCACCGGCACCGGGCCCCCCTGCGGCCCCTCGACCACCCCGGTTTGCTCCCCCTGGTCCGCTTCGGCGGGCGGCAGCGCGAACACCGTACGGGGCGCGGCCTCCTGCGCCGCCGCCCGCTCGGTGGCCGCCGCCAGCGCCCGCCGACGCCGCCCGGTCGACTGAGGCTGTTCTTCCTGCTCCTGCTCCTGCTCCTGCTCCTGGCCCTGGGCGGCCTGTGCCGTTCCGTCCGCACTACCCGCAGCGGGCAACGCGGGCGGCAGGGCGTGCTGCTCACCGGAGGCCTGTCCGGCGCGCAGCCCTCCGGAGGGGACGGGCACTCCCTGCGGCGGTACGGTCCCGCCCAACCCAGTGTTCGAGGCGGCGGACCCCGCCGCGGACTCGGCGGCCGTGACGACAGCCCCACCGACCGCGCCGGCCACACTCGCACCCGGTACGGCGGCAGCGGCCTCCGCGCCCTCGGCCGGTCGCCCACGACGCCGTCCGGTCCCACCGGACACCGCCACCGCGCCCTCACCGGACGCCTGAGCCGGAAGCTGCGCGGGCTCCGCCGCGGCCGCCGCCCGGCGCCTGCGCCGACCGGTGGGGGTCGCCGCGGCCTCCGCACCGGAGCCGGAGCCGTCCTCGGCCCCCGGCACCCCGCTCTCCAGGAACGCGTCCACCGAGGCCCGCCGGGCCCGCCGCCGCCCGCCACCGGAACCCCGCTGACCGCTCGGGGCCGAACCGGCCTCCTCGACCGAGGCCTCCGCCGACGCCGATCCAGGTCCCGGTCCCTGAGAGGGCACCGACACCGACACCGGCACCGGCGCTTCCTCCGGAACCTCCGCAGGCCCCCCGGAAGTCAGCGCGAGCTGCCCCTGACCCGCGGCGACGGCACCGGCTCCGCCCCCGATGGGCACCTCGAGGACGAACGCGCTGCCGCTCATCCCCGGCACCTCGTGCGTCTGCAGCACGCCTCCGTGCGCCCGTACGATCCCGCGCACGATCGGCTCGTGGACCGGATCGCCGCCGCTGTACGGCCCGCGCACCTCGAGGCGTACGACCTCACCGCGCTGCGCCGCCGCGACCACGACCGTGTTGTCCAGGTAACCGCCCGCCGCCACGCGAGTGTTGCCGGTGGCGTCGACGCCCGCGACGTCCGCGACGAGGTGCGCGAGGGCGGTGGCGAGCAGCCGTGAGTCGACCTCGGCCTCGATGGGCGGCGTGTGCACGGCGAACTGCACCCGGCCCGGCCCGATGAGCTCCACGGCCCCGTCGACACCGGCGGCGACGACGGCGTCGAGCATCACCTTCGTACGGGTGATCCCCTCCGTCCCGGCGTCGAGCCGCTGGTAGCCGAGGACGTTGTCGATGAGGGTGGTGATCCGGGAGTAGCCGGCCGACAGATGGTGGAGCACCTGGTTGGCCTCGGGCCACAGCTGGCCGGCGTCGTCCGAGGCGAGCGCGGTCAGTTCGCGGCGCAGTTCCTCCAGCGGACTCCTGAGCGACTGCCCGAGCAGGGTGAGGAGCTGTTCGTGCCGACCGGAGAGGGCCTCGTAGCGGTCCTTCTCCCGCTCGCCGAGCGCGGCGTACCGCTCCTCGTTCGCGGCGAGTTCCTCGGTGTGCGCCTCGCGCAGTTCCTCCAGCTCGCCGACGTGCTTCTGGCGCAGGGCGGTGAGTTCGGAGGCGTGCTCCTCGGCGAGCCGCTCCAGCTCCTCGGCGTGCTGCCGCTCGGCCTCCTCCTTCTCCTTGACGACCGCGTCGTAGGGCCGCCGGTCGGTGAAGGTCATGACGGCGCCGACGAGCTGGTCGCCGTCGCGCACCGGCGCGGTCGTCAGGTCGACCGGCACCTTGTCGCCGCTCTTGGAGTACAGCACCTGCCCGCGCACCCGGTGCTTGCGCCCGGAGCGCAGGGTGTCCGCGAGCGGGGACTCGTCGTACGGGAAGGGCGAGCCGTCGGCGCGCGAGTGGAGGACGAGGGTGTGCAGCTCGCGCCCGCCGAGGTCACTGGCCCGGTGCCCCAGTATCTGGGCGGCGGCCGGGTTGACCAGGACGATCCGTCCGTCGGTGTCCGTCCCGACGACGCCCTCCGCGGCGGCCCGCAGGATCATCTCGGTCTGCCGCTGCGAACGCGCCAGCTCGGCCTCGGTGTCGACGGTGCCGGACAGATCGCGTACGACGAGCATCAGCAGTTCGTCGCCGGTGTAGCCGTAATTGTCGTAGGCCTGTTGACCGGTCTCCAGATTCGCACTGGTGACTTCGACCGGGAACTCGGTCCCGTCGGTCCGCCGGGCGACCATGCGCGTCGGCTTGGTACGGGCCCGCGGGTCGATGTGGTCCGGCCGGCGCATGGAACCGGGGATGAGCTTGGAGTCGAACTGCGGCAGCAGGTCGAGCAGCCCGCGCCCCACCAGCGCCGTGCCCGGCGTCTCGAACGCCTCGAGGGCGATGGTGTTGGCGTTGACGACCGTCCCGTTGGCGTTGACCAGCACCAAGGCGTCGGGAAGCGCGTCCAGTATGGCTGCGAGGCGAGCAGTGCCTCGGGATGGCCTGCTGCTCACGAGACGCTTCCTCCCTGTTCCGCTACGTGCCGACCGCGCGGGCCATCTTGCCAACCGGCCCGCAACGTGTCACCCGAGGGAGTCTAAGGGTTGGGATTGCGCTCGCGATGCCGGATGAGACCGAGGTCGCACGTAACGTGACGGGGATGTGACGCTCGCATTGCCGCGCACCGGCACCGGCCTGCACCGACGCCGCCCGAACCGTTGCGGGACCTCTACGCCTTTCCCCGGTGTGCCGATCCGGGCCCCACCGCGCCGGCGACGCGCCCGCCACTCGCCGGTCGGAAGAGCTTTGCTCTGTGGCCACCCTGCCTAGTACCGTGGGGGGCGATTGGTGACGGCACGCATGACTGTGTCATCATCGGCACGCACCACTTGATCCGCGCTCGCGCGCGGAGGGTTGTGCACGGAGGCGTCGCCTAGTCCGGTCTATGGCGCCGCACTGCTAATGCGGTTTGGGTCTTAAAGCCCATCGAGGGTTCAAATCCCTCCGCCTCCGCACCGTTTCGAAGCCCCGGTCCACCCGACCGGGGCTTCGTTGCATTCCCGGCTCTCTGTCCTTGTTTTCGCAGGTCACAAGGGGTGAGCCGAACGGATTTCACATGACGGCGGCGGTCATGTAATGTTCTTCCTGTCGCCGCGAGCGAGCCCAGCGGGCCCGGGAGCGGCGAGAAAACTGAAGACACAGGCACTCGTAGCTTAACGGATAGAGCATCTGACTACGGATCAGAAGGTTGCAGGTTCGAATCCTGCCGAGTGCACCACAACACCAGAGGCCCCGGAGAGATCCGGGGCCTCTGGTGTTGTGGTGCCGGTTGTTACGTCAGTTCTTCCAGACGCCGGACATGACTCTCGGCGATGCGGAGAGCGTCTTCCGGGACCGTGCCTCGGGCTCTCGATGGGAACAGCGGCGCGTCGGGTTTGTCTCAGGAGGCGTTACGGCTCTCGGCTTCGGCCTGGGCCATGGCTTCGGCTTCGCTCTCGGCCAGGGCGAGCGTGACACCGAACGCCTGCGTGATGTGGCCCGCCGACATGACGCGTGCTGTCCCTACCACGGGAGCGATGGCGACGAGGAGGTCCTGCAATTGCTCGACCGTGAGGTCGGCTTTGATCGCGGGGTTGACGTGGGCCAGGTAGGAGATCACCGGTGCGTCCATGGCCACGAGTGCGGCGAGGCGGGCAAGGATGAGCGTTCGCTCGTCCATGTGGCAGCGCTCGACGGAGTCGATCGTCATGGCGGCGATCGTGTCGACTGCGGGAGTCTCGGATGCAGTAGCCATGGTGGGGCCGCCTTCTGGTTCCGTGGGGAGGGGAACCGCCATCCGCTTGACTCGGAAGTCCCCCTGCCCGGCAGTTGCTGCTCAAGCGTGGGCACCCTCAGGTGATGGCGCGCGCCGAGCCGGACAAGGGACCGAACGTGCTGACCTCGTGGGGACTGCCGTCATGCACCGGCTGTCCGTTTTCCCGATCGTGGAAGCGTCCGTGGCAGAGAGCGGGAGCGTCACGGTGACGTCTCCCCGGCGGTGATCACTCCAGCGGCCGTCCGGGGCGTCGGTTCCGCGGCGCCGCCTGCCGGATCGCTCAGCTCTGGCCACCGCTTCCGTCGCAGCATGCGAACACCTGTGAGAGCCGTGCACCAGCCGTGGCAGCTGGTGGCCCGGATGGCGGGCAATGACTCCCCGCCGCAGGATGGTGGCAACTGCCCTGGGCCGTCCCCGATCCCTCGGGTGGCGGGATCTCGGAGTGCATCATGGACATGGAGAACCTCTGCTTGATCACGCAGCCTGTCCTCGGTCATGTCTCGCGCAGCGGGAACTCCGTGGACCGGTGGACCGGGCTGCGCCACGTCGGGACCTGACAGCAGCAGGCGCGTGGTGGTCGCCTCCGGCCCTCGGTGGGCCTTCCCCGGGCGCTCGATCGGCTCCGGCGCGGGCGTGGGCATGGTGATCGCTGTGCTCGCGCTCACGAACGTGATCGACAACCGCTGGGCGCCGTCGTTCCGTCTGCTGACCGCGGTACTGGTCAGCGCGCTGCTGCTGGGGGTGCTCTTCCGGGCCGGCGGCACTTGGGCGGACGCGGGACTGGACCCGTCCGCGCTGGGGCGTGGTGCGCGCTGGGCGCTGGCGCTGATCGGGCTGGTCTGCGTCGTCTACCTGGCTGCGGCGCTGCTTCCGAGCACCCGCGGCCTTTTCGCCGACCAGCGCTACAGCGGGTTCACGGGCGGCCAGGTGGCACTCCGCATGGTGATCACCGTCCCGGTGGGTACGGTCCTGCTGGAGGAGGTCGCGTTCCGGGGAGTTCTGTACGGGTTGGTGGATCGTGCGCGTGGCGTCGTCTGGGCGACCCTCGTGTCCAGTGCGTTGTTCGGGTTGTGGCACGTCCTGCCGTCGCTGGGCCTGGTGGCGGCGAAGCCCCGGCTGATCCCGGTCTTCGGCCACTCCGCACTCGGCTCCGTCGTCGCGGACGCGGGAGCGGTCCTGTTCACGGCGGCCGCGGGTGTGATCTTCTGCGAACTGCGTCGGCGCAGTGGCAGTCTGCTGGCGCCGATGGGCCTGCACTGGGCCGTCAACGCTCTGGGCTACCTGGTCGGATTCCTGTTGCGGTGAGAAGGGTGTGCCTGACCCCTGCCGGGGGCTCGGGTGCGTGGGGTCAGCCCTCGGCGGCGATGACCTCTTTCAGATGGGCGAGGTCCTGGGCGGTGATGTCGGCGGGCCGCATGACGGCGTTCCAGGCGTCCACGTATTCGGCGGTGTATTTGTGGCCGTGGCCGTCCGGGACGCCGGTGGAGAACGGAAGGTCGGCGGTGACCTGCCAGAAGGTCACGAAGGGGAGCCAGAGCATGCCCTTGAGCACGTCCTTTCCGTGCTGCTCGGTGAGCCAGTCCGGTGCGTTGAAGATGAGACGGGGGCTCCACCAGACGATCGGGTCGGAGGGGTGCATCAGGTAGAGGACCCGGGTGCCGTCCCAAGGCCGGTCCGCCGGGGGGATGCCCGTGGCCGGGTTGGTTGTGAAGCGTACGGTCCGGCCGTCTCGGTAGACCGGTTGGATCTCTGGGCTGCCGGGATCACGCTGGTCGCTGAACTGCCGGAACAGAGTGTTGAAATTGGGTGGCCCGGCGAACAGGGTGCCGGCGGTGCGGATGCGCAGGTCGGCTTCTCCGCTGAAGGCGGCCTCGCTGCCGAACGATCCCAGGCTCTCCCCGGCGACGAACAGGCGGGGGCGCCGGCTCTGCGGCAGCTGCACCCAGGCGTCGTAGACGGCGTCGAACAGGTCACGACCCGCCGCCCGTGCCTTCGATTGGTCCACGAGGTAGGAGATCCACGACGGCAGGTAGGAGTACTGGATGGCCACGGTCGCCGAGTCGCCGCCGGCGAGGTACTCGAAAGAGTCCACCGCGGCGGGGTCGACCCAGCCGCTGCCCGTGGTCGTCATCACGAGCAGGTTCTTGCGCTGGAATCCGCCCGCGCGTTTCAAGTCGGCGACCGCCAGCGAGGCACGGGACTCGGTGCTGTCCGACGACGCCAGTCCGGCGTAGGCGCGGATCGGTTCCACCGCGGGACGGTGGGTGAAGCCTGTGATGTCCGACGGCGAGGGGCCCATTCCGGTGAAGCCGCGTCCCTGCAGGCCCAGGGAGTCCCACGGAACCAGCGAGCCCGGCCCTCCCGAGCGCAGGCTCGTGGCCGGCTGGTGCACCCCTTCCTGGGTCGTCGTGTTGCGCACCGAGAAAGCCTGATTGGCCAGGGCGACGAATCCGTCGAGGAGAAGACTGGTGACGATCAGATAGGCGAGCCCGGTGACCAGGATCCAACCGACCGCCCGAGCGGCCCGTGCCCCGACCCAGCGCTTGAGCAAGTCCGAGAGCCGGCGATAAATCCCGCGAATGCCACGCCCGGTCAGCAGGAGGAGGCAGAAGACCAGCACCGCGACGAAGGGCGACGCGACGGCGAGCGGAACGCTGTAGTCCGTCACCCCCATCAGCCGGCGGATCTCGTACTGCCAGTACTGCCCGAACCCGAAGAAGACACCGAAAAGGATCGGCGCGCCGATGAAGAAGGCGGGCCAGGCCCAGCGTCGCGCGGGCCGGGGCTCCCGGTCCGCGAAGGCGCGCCACACGCATGCGGCCAGTACGCCGAGCCCGTAGCCGATGGCCGCCGTGATTCCGCAGATCACCCCCTGGAGCAGACCCCCGCGCGGGAGCAGCGAAGGCGTGAAGGACAGACACCCCAGCACCACGGCGCCCCAGCTCCCGGGAAGGGTGGCGTACAGCAGCTTCCGGTGCCGCGCGGGCTGCGCCGGCCCTCCTGGGGTACCGCCCCCTGCGGTCAGGCCCGCTCCGGCCTCACTCGCGGCGGGCGCTCCGGCCCCGTTCGGATGCTCCTGTGGCCCCTGTGTTCCGGACATGTGCGCTCCCTCCCAGGACGTCATGCTGGGTTCAGCACAGTTCTGTCCGGTCTGCCGAGGCCTCGCCCGACGCGGGTGATTTCCGCGAACGACAGGTGTTCCGGTGCGGCCCGGCTTCCGCGCATCTCGTTCCCCAGCCGGAACGATCTCTTCCCAGTCGTGAGTGGCTTCCCGAAGTGCTGAGCGACCGGGGCCCGTCGGCCGGTACAAGCTCACCCGAGCCGTGCGAGGCTTTTCCGGGACGACTCAATGTCGGGTTCTGGTGGTGCCAAGGCTCCGCGACGTCAGCCGGACGGCCGTAGCCCGGTTTTCTCCCCCTCTGGGGAGTCGTCGTCAGGAGATCGGATTACTCCACGGGCGGGTCGACGCCGTCGAGCACGATCAGTGGCCGAAGAGGCGAGGGGCCGGGTCTCTGACCTGGGGCCGTGCCCTCGAGCAGCGCTGCGACCTGCGGCTTGGCCGTCGTTGGTGGTCGGTGTTGGTCGGCGTTGGTCGTCGTTGAGCGCCCCCACGGCCCCGGGCCGGCCCGGACAGGCGTCTCGTGATGCCGCGTTTCTGTGAGAGGGCAGGTCGTGCGGTGGGGGGATCAACGCAGCATGCGGCCCACGATGGCCCCCAGGTGGATGACCACGCCGACTGCCACCAGCCACGACAGGAGGACCATGACGACGCCGATGGGGCCGAACTTCTGTTCGTTCGCCACGATCGTCGCTGAGAAGTAGCGGGCGGAGAACACCCCGAGGCCGGTCCAGCAGACGCTGGTGACCAGGGCCGGGGGGAACAGGGCGCGCCATGTCACCGTACCGACGAGCAGGATGTACATGCTTCCCCACCAGAAGACGACCGCCCAGAGGAAGCCGGTCAGGCTGGTCAGGAGCCACCCGCCGGACGCCCTGCCGAGTGCGGCCTGCACGGCGGAGTAGGCGAGGAGCCCTGCGAGCCAGGTGAGCTGGGCCGCGGTGTTCCGCCACCCGCCTCCACGGACGTTGAACAGTATCCGGTACCAGCTCTGGAGGGTGCCGGCCACGGCCATGGCTCCGAGCAGCAGCAGGACGGCGCTCGTCACGGTGAGGGTGTACGACGTCGTCGCAGGGACGAACAGGGATGCCACGGCCTGTGCCGCCTGCTGATTCAGCCCCAGCCAGCTGACGACGACCATGGCGGCCCCGCTGCCTGCCGCCGCGGTGATGATGATCAGAAAAGGAAAGAAGCACAGGAGCGCGAGCGAGGCCAGTTGGAAGGAGTGCCCGAAGAAGTCGACCGCCGAGAGCCGGCCCCACAGCCGACCCGCCCCGCTCTCCTCGAAACGGTTGCCGGCGGCCCGCCACTGCTGATCTGCGCGCCACCGATGGGTATGCCTTCGCCGGTGGGGTGCGTTACTGCCGTCGCCCATGCAATGAAGTGAACCTCGGTCGACCGGCCGTGTCGCGGCAGGGGGGAGGGGCGAACGCACCTACCGGGGCAAGCGGAAGCGCTGCAGCTCGCCCAGCGGGCCTTCACCTAGGAGTCGGACCGGGCGTCATGCCGGCCCCGTCGGTCACCGTTGTGCAGTCGAGCTTTCCAGAAGAGCAGCAAGGGGAGGTAAGGGGAGGTCTCGGGGCTGTCCCGCAGCGTGTCGAACCTCGGCTCCTCCTTCGGGACAGCCATCGCCGGCACCATCCTGGTGCCCGGACCGACCACGGGGACCCGGGCCGCAGCGGTGATCGCCCCGGCCGTCACAGGACTCGGCGGCTCGCTGCGGCGGTACGCCTCCCGGGCGGACCGGCCCCACCCCCGTGCATTCCCGCACAGCACAGCACCGCAGCCGCACGTGCAGCCGCATCGCTTGCGTGCGGCTCATCCCCAGAGGGTGGTGGAGCCGCCTTGAACTGGTGGGAGAAGTCGCAACTCACAGGAGAGCTCTGTTCAGCCCGGCGTCCGGGACCGGTGAGGTTGATGCGCCGGCAGCTCTGACGGCAACCGCAGCACACAGACGCGCGTGATCACGGAGGTCAGCGATCGAAGCCCAGGGCCGTGAGCCGTCCTCATGGCGTGCTGCCCGATCCTACGGATCAGAAGGCTGCGGGTTCGCCTCCTGCCGAGTGCACGGTGTGAGAGCCCCGCTGGATGTCCAACGGGGTTTTTGCGTTGTCCGTGCACCGTCGGTTCAGGCTCCGGGGTCGTGGTGATGGCGGTCGGTTCCGCGGTGCAGGAACACCGTGCGGAGTTGGCGGCTCAGGGCTGTGGCCGCCGCGGTGAGGAAGATGAAGGTGTAGAGGATCTGGAGGATGGCGGCCAGGCGGGCCGTCTGGCCGTGCGGGGTGATGTCGCCGTAGCCGATGGTGGCGAGGGTGACCAGCGTGAAGTAGAGGGCGTCCAGGCGGGTGCTGAGGCCGATCATCTCGCCGGGCTGTCGGGCCAGGGCCTGGTAGGCCGTCGCGAAGACCAGGATGGCCAGGCACATCAGCAGGGGGATGACCAGTCCGGGCCGGGCGTGCGGATGGTTGAGGAGGACATGGACGATCTGCTGGAGCAGCAGGGCGGCTATGAGCGCCAGGGCCAGGACGAAGAAGGTCCAGCTCAGGGCGGGGCGCTGGGGGCCCAGGCCGTCGAGGGGGAGCAGGAAGTAGGCGACGACCATGAGGGTCGCGCCGACCGTCTGGACGAGCCAGCGCCACAGGGGGGGTCGGGGCGTGAAGGGCTTGCGGCCGCTGCCCATGGGGGTGCCGGGGTCGGCAGAGGGGAAGGGTTCCGGTGTCCGGTGTTCTAGGTGCGGCTCGGCTCGCCGCGCGGTGCGCACAGGGCCCAGATGACGAAACCGTAGATGATCATGAGGGTGATCGACCAGATCGGCGCGTAGGGCAGCCACACGAAGTTGGAGATCATGCCCAGTCCGGCCAGTACGACACCCGTGACGCGGGCCCAGGTCGCCCCGGTGAACAGGGCGAGGCCTGCGGCCAGTGCGAGGGCGCCGAGGATCAGGTGGATCCAGCCCCAGCCGGTCAGGCTGAACGCGTAGGTGAAGTTGGGGGTGGTGACGAAGATGTCGTCCTTGGCGATGGCGGAGATCCCCTCGAAGATCGCCATGATCCCGCCGAAGGCCATCAGCACCGCCGCGGCCGCGGTCCAGCCCATCGCCCAGGTGCTCCGCGGTGCCCATTCGGTCCGGTGTTGCGTTCCGCCGACGTTGCTGGCCATGTGTTCGCCCTTTCGGTCGTCCCCGAGCGGTACGGCTTCTCCTCCAGGTTTGCACCGGGCCGGGCGGGCGGCACCTCGGTGGGCGGTGAGGCGCCTGCCGCCGTCGATGGCAGTCGATTTCAGTGGGTGGCCCTACTCTCGTGAGAGATGGCACGGACATGGAAGTGCTCGGGACTGCGCTGGTCGGCGGACGGTCCCGTGCTGGAGTGGGAGGGCGGTCGGCGCACCGCGCTGACCTGGGGGAAGCGGGTGGCCTTCGGGGTCGAGGAAGGGGGCGTGCGGACATGCGTGGGGGCGCGGGGCCATGCGTGCCCGCTCGGCGCGGTGGTGCCGGGGCGGAGCACGGGGGCGCGCTGCGAGGAGTGTGCACGGCTGGACCGGGCGCGTTCCGTGGCCGCCGACACCCTCGCGGACGATCCCCGGCCGTACCGCGTATACCTGGCGTGGTTCGGGCCGGGGATGGCCAAGGTCGGGATCACCGCGGTGGAGCGGGGATCGGCGCGGCTGCTGGAGCAGGGAGCTGTCTGCTTCAGCTGGCTGGGGATCGGGCCGCTGATGGCGGCTCGGCGCGCCGAGGAGCTGTTGCGTGCCGCGCTCCGCGTGCCCGACCGGATTCCGTACGCCGACAAGCGGGCGGTGCGTGCGGTGCTTCCGGACACGGAGGCGGAGCGGGCGGCGGAGCTCGCGGAGCTGCATGCGCGGGCCCTCGCCCTGACCGGGTGGCCCGAGTCGCTCGACCGTGCGCCCTTCCGGCCCGTCGATCATGTGCGGGTGTTCGGGCTGGCCGGGGTGCCGGCCGCCGCGGGGGAGGTGAGCGAGCTGGTCGCCGGGGGTGCGGCGAGCGGGGAGCTGGTGGCCGTCGCCGGGCCGGATCTGCATCTGGCGACGGGAGGTGGGAGCCGGAGCCTCGGCGGGAGCGGGGCCGTGGTGCTGGACACGCGGTTGCTGGCCGGGTGGGGGCTGGTGCCGGGCGCGGGGCGGGGGTTCGACCTGCCGGTGAGGGCGCTGAAGGGGACCGGTGAGGGGGCGGGGGTGCAGGACGGGCTGTTCTGATCCCGGCCCGGCTTCGTACCGGGTCTGCGGGCCCGGCCGGACCGTTCGGTGCTGTTCGGTCTCCGGTTCTTTCCCTTGCACGGGAGTGGACCCGGGGTGCGGTCAGGGGTGATCGTGGCAGCATGAGTGATCACCCCACGGCACCGGCAGCAGCGCCGGAACGGACACCGGCTTCGGAATCCGTGGCGGAAACCGCCGAGGTGCGGCGGTTCTGGGAGGGGCTCGGGCTTCCCGGACTCGTCGATGTGCACACGCACTTCATGCCGGAGCGGGTGCTGCGCAAGGTGTGGGCCTACTTCGACGCGCTCGGGCCGCTGACCGGCGGGGTCGAGTGGCCGATCACCTACCGGCAGGAGGAGGGCGAACGGGCCGGGCTGCTGCGGGAGTTCGGAGTCCGCGCCTTCACGGCCATGCTCTATCCGCACAAGCCCGGCATGGCGCGGTGGCTGAACGGCTGGGCGGTCGACTTCGCCCGCCGTACGCCGGACTGCCTGCACACCTCCACGCTCTTCCCCGAGCCCGGGGCCGAGGAGCAGGTCCGGGAGGCCGTCGAAGCGGGCGCACGGGTCTTCAAGGCGCACGTGCAGGTGGGGGCGTACGACCCGGCCGACCCGTTGCTGGACGGGGCCTGGGGCGTGCTCGCCGAGGCGGGCGTCCCGGTGGTGATCCACTGCGGTTCCGGGCCGGCGCCCGGAAAGCACACCGGACCCGAGCCGATCGCGCGGGTACTGGCCCGGCACCCCCGGCTGCGGCTGATCGTGGCGCACCTCGGGATGCCCGAGTACGAGGACTTCCTCGACCTCGCCGCGCGCTACGAGGAGGTGCGGCTGGACACCACCATGGCGTTCACCGACTTCACCGAGCGCATGGTGCCGTTCCCCCGGCGGGCCCTGCCCCGGCTGGCCGACCTCGGCGACCGGATCCTGCTCGGCACGGATTTCCCCAACATCCCGTATCCGTACGTCCACCAGCTCCACGCCCTGGAGCGGCTCGGGCTCGGGCAGGCCTGGCTGCGGGCGGTGTGCCACGACAACGGTGCCCGTCTCTTCGGCCTGGGTGAGAGCGGGGGACCGTCGGCCTCCTGAGGGTCCGGACCCCCAGGGACGGGAGCCGGGGCGTTTCTCAGGGAAAACACAGACTTCCGAAAGGGCGCTCTCAGAGGCCCCCGCGACGGTGTGGAGCATGACCACGACCTCGCCCCAGGGGCGCGCCGAACTGCTGAGGCCGGACGGGAGTCCCGTCCGGGTGCTGGTGGTGGACGACGAGCAGTCGATCACCGAACTGCTGTCCACGGCCCTGCGCTACGAGGGCTGGCAGATCCGCAGCGCGGGGGACGGTCAGGGCGCCGTCCGTGCCGCGCGCGAGTTCCGGCCCGACGTTGTCATTCTGGACATGACGCTTCCGGACATGGGCGGGCTGTCCACTCTCGGGCGACTGCGCCGCGAGCAGCCGGACGTCCCCGTCCTCTTCCTCACCGCCAAGGACGCCGTCGGGGACCGTGTCGCGGGCCTGACCGCGGGCGGCGACGACTGCGTGACCAAGCCGTTCGGCCTGGAGGAGGTCGTCGCGCGGCTGCGCGGGCTGATCCGGCGCTCCGGTGCGGCCGACCGCCGGCCGGAGTCCGTGCTGGTCGTCGGCGACCTCACCCTCGACGAGGACAGCCACGACGTCACCCGGGGCGGGGAGCACATCCACCTCACCGCCACCGAGTTCGAACTGCTGCGCTTCCTGATGCGCAACCCGCGGCGCGTGCTCAGCAAGGCGCAGATCCTCGACCGGGTCTGGTCCTACGACTTCGGTGGAAAGGCCAACGTCGTCGAGCTGTACATCTCGTACCTGCGCCGGAAGATCGACGCCGGTCGGGAGCCGATGATCCACACCCGGCGCGGCGCCGGATACATGATCAGGCCCGCGGTCTCGTGAACGAACGGCGAGGACCGTGCCCGCGCACCCTGCGGACGCGGCCCGTCGTCGTTTCCGTGCAGTCGTTCCCGTGCACTGACCGCGGTGGTGTGTGAGGCGCTCGGCACCGTGACCCCATTCGTGTCGTGGTCACCCCTGGCTGTCGCCGCTGGCCGGGAGGTTCCTCGACATCGGGCCCCGAGCGCTGTCGTTCTCCGGGGCCGTGCAGCAGGTCATCCGCAGGACGGGGCTGCCGGCACCCGGCATCACCGGTGCCATCTCGGCAGTCTTCCAGTTCGTGTACGGATACGGCACGATCGAGAGCCACTTCCACGCCCGGGTCACCGCGACCGGGATGACCCCCGACGAGTACCACCGGCACGCCATGACCGAGGTGGCGCGGTGGCCGGGTGCCGCCGGGGTCGTCGAGGAGTCGACGAAGGTCATGGAGGCCCGGGGCGGCGACACGGTCGAGGAGACGATGGAGCGGGACTTCGCCTTCGCCCTGGACCTGCTGGTGGCGGGTATCGACGCGATGGTGGCCCGGAGCAGGGGCTGACCCGCCCCGCGCTCTCCCCTGCCCCTTCTGCTTACTTCCCCTGCTCTTCCTGCTCTTCCTGTCCCCCTTCGACCAGCCGAGCCGGGAACCCGCCCGTCGCCACCGGTCCCCACCGCTCCGGGGTGATCCGGATGACCGACTTGCCCTGCTTGACCATGGCCGCCCGGTACTCGTCCCAGTCGGGGTGTTCCCCGGCGATGTTCCGGTAGTACTCCACCAGCGGCTCCACCGACTCGGGCAGGTCCACGACCTCGGCCGTGCCGTCGATCTGCACCCAGGGCCCGTTCCACTCGTCGCTGAGGACGATCAGGCTCACCCGGCTGTCCCTCTTGGCGTTGCGCGTCTTGGCGCGTTCCGGGTAGGTGGAGACCACGATCCGGCCCGAGTCGTCGACCCCACAGGTCAGCGGGGAGCCCTGGGGGCTGCCGTCGGCCCGCCGGGTCAGCAGGACCGCGCGGTGCCGGGGTCGTACGAAGTCCAGCAACTCGTCGAGCGATACACGGGTGTTCGTCGCGATGTTCGGTGCCATGGGGGCAGCCTAGGTGGACTCGGCGTCCGGAGAACGGCGCGACTCCGGCCCGGAGGCCTCGACCGTGGCTGTCCCCGTCGCGACGGCCGCCGTCGCCGTCGCCGTCGCGACCGTCGCCGGTACCCGGGCGTCGACCCCTGCCTCGGCGGCCTGGGTCAGCGCGCCCGTGGTCCGCAGCGGGACCTCCTTGATGAACAGGGTCACCAGGAAGGCGAGGAACGCGACCGGGGCGACGTACAGGAAGATGTCGGCGATGCCGTGTCCGTAGGCGCTCTCCAGCCAGGTGCGGATGCCCGCGGGCAGCAGGTCCATGTCCGGCAGTTCACCGGAGCCGAGCGCCTTGGCGGCACCGGCCTGCTCCTGCGGGCTCAGCGTGCCGATGGTGTCCTCGGCGTAGTGGCTGATCCGGGTCGTCATCACGGAGCCGAGCACCGAGACGCCCACCGCGCCGCCGAGCGACCGGAAGAAGGTGATGACCGAACTGGCGGCCCCGAGGTCGCTCGGGGCGACCTGGTTCTGGGTGCACAGCACCAGGTTCTGCATCATCATGCCGACGCCGAGGCCCATGAGCGCCATGAAGACGCCGATGTGCCAGTACGGGGTGTCGTAGCGCATGGTGCTCAGCAGCCCCAGGCCGGCGGTCAGCAGCGCACCGCCGGAGACCAGCCAGGCCTTCCACCTGCCGGTCCGGGTGATGATCAGACCGGAGACGGTCGACGACACGAACAGGCCGGCGATCATCGGGATGGTCAGGACGCCCGACATGGTCGGGGACTCGTTCCGCGCCAGCTGGAAGTACTGACTGAAGAAGATGGTGCCGGCGAACATCGCGATACCGACGAACAACGAGGCGACCGAGGCCAGCGTGATGGTGCTGTTGCGGAACAGCCGCAGCGGGATGATCGGCTCGGATGCCTTCGTCTCGGTGAAGAGGAAGACCAGGGTGAGCAGGAGCGCGCCCCCGACCATCGCGTACGTCTGCCAGGACAGCCAGGCGAACCTGTCGTCCGCGAAGGTGACCCAGATCAGCAGCAGGCTGACGGCCGCGGTGATGAAGAAGGCGCCGGCCCAGTCGACCTTCACCTTGCGCCTGGTCTCCGGCAGGTGCAGCGTCTTCTGCAGGACGACCAGGGCGATCAGCGCGAACGGCACACCGACGTACAGGCACCAGCGCCAGCCGAGCCAGGGGGTGTCGGTGATCACGCCGCCGACCAGCGGGCCGCCCACGGTCGCGACCGCGAAGGTCGCGCCCAGGTAGCCGGAGTAACGGCCGCGTTCCCGGGGGGAGATCATCGCGGCCATGATGATCTGGGCCAGCGCGGTCAGCCCGCCGGCGCCCAGCCCCTGGACGACCCTGGCCCCGATCAGCATGCCGGAGTTCTGCGCCATGCCGGCGAACACGGAGCCCAGGAGGAAGACGATCAGGGCCAGTTGGACCAGCACCTTCTTGCTGACCAGGTCGGCGAGCTTGCCCCACAGGGGGGTGGACGCCGTCATCGACAGCAGTGCGGCCGTCACAACCCAGGTGTAGGCGCTCTGACCGCCGCCGAGGTCGGTGATGATCTCGGGCAGGGCGTTGGAGACGATGGTGGAGGACAGGATCGCGGCGAACATGCCGAGCAGCAGGCCCGACAGTGCCTCCAGGATCTGCCGGTGGGTCATCGGGGCAGTGCTGTTCGTGGAGCCTCCCCCGTGCTTGGCATGAGCTCGCACACCGGTCGGTGTGGTCGTTGCCATGGGCTTCCTTCTCTTAAGTGTGTGCGGGCGCTCTCAAGCGTGTGCGGGCGTGTGCGTGCTCTCCGCGGGGCTGGGCGGCGGCGTCGCGCGGGGCATGGGACGGCAGTCGCCGAAGCTGTCCCTGAGCCGGGCCATGAGCTGGGTGAGCTGCCCGATCTCCTCGTCGGACCAGTCGTCCAGGCGCTCGGCGAGCAGGTGCGTGGTCCACCGGAACAGCTCGTCGAGCCGGGCGTGGCCCGCCGGGGTGACGCGCAGGATGCGGGAGCGCTTGTCGGCCGGGTCGGGGGAGCGCTCGATCCACCCGCGTTCGGCCAGATGGGCGACGTGGCGGCTGGTGACCGACAGGTCGAGGACGAGCAGCTCGGCGAGCCTGCTCATGTGCATGTCGCCGTGGCGGCCGAGTGCCGTCAGCACGGCGGCGGAGCCGCTGTGACAGTCGGCCGGCATGTTCCGGCGGAGCTCCCGCTTCACCGCGCTGAAAGCGCTGAGCTGCCGGACGAGCTCCTCGTACTGAGCCTGCTCGGCCATCACACCTCCCATTTGTTGCTTAGGGCAACGATAGAAGTCGATGGTTGCCACAGACAAGCAAAATGGGGTTCGGGCGTCTTAAAACTTGGCAAAGGCAAGTATTGCGAATCGTAAACCCGCAGGTGAGTCCCCCGGCGTTGCGTGCTCAGGGCCGGATGTCCCGTGCCCGGGGCCGGCCCGACCGAGGGTGGAGACGGTCAGGCGCGTTACGCACGCCCCCACTTGGGGCCCGTGTCGGCAATTCGCTAGTGTCTCGGGCCATGGCTAACTCCCAGGCCCCCCAGGGCAACCACGACCCCGCCGGCAGCACTCAGATGTTCCGCGCGTTCGTCGACGACGCCCCTCAGGGGCAGCAGGCCGCCGCGACGAGCGGTGGCGGTCCGCGTATCGGCCTGATCATCGGTGTCGTCGTCGCCGTGGCGATCGTCGCGGCGGTGGCCTGGCTGGCACTGGCCTGACGACCGGACGCGCGAAGGCCGCCGTCACGCCCACGAGGGGCGTTCCGGCGGCCGGAGGTCCGCGTCCCGGGACTTGAGGTTCCGGGGCGGGGTTCCCGGGGCGGAGCGGCGGCAGTGGCCGACGCTCCGCCGACCGGTGGCTCAGCCGTGCTCAGTCCGAGATGAGGCCCTCACGCAGCTGGGCCAGGGTCCGGGTGAGCAGCCGGGAGACGTGCATCTGGGAGATGCCGACCTCCTCGCCGATCTGTGACTGGGTCATGTTGGCGAAGAACCGCAGCATGATGATCCGCCGCTCGCGGGGCGGCAGCTTGGCGAGCAGCGGCTTGAGCGACTCCCGGTACTCCACGCCCTCCAGTGCCGTGTCCTCGTAGCCGAGGCGGTCCGCGAGGGAGCCCTCGCCGCCGTCGTCCTCGAGGGCCGGGGAGTCCAGCGAGGACGCCGTGTACGCGTTGCCGACCGCGAGTCCGTCGACGACGTCCTCCTCCGACACGCCCAGCACCGCGGCGAGTTCGGGAACCGTCGGGGAGCGGTCGAGCTTCTGGGAGAGCTCGTCGCCGGCCTTCGTGAGCGCCAGGCGCAGCTCCTGCAGTCGGCGCGGCACCCGCACCGACCACGACGTGTCGCGGAAGAACCGCTTGATCTCGCCGACCACCGTCGGCATCGCGAACGTCGGGAACTCCACGCCCCGTTCGCAGTCGAAGCGGTCGATCGCCTTGATCAGCCCGATGGTGCCGACCTGGACGATGTCCTCCATCGGCTCGTTGCGCGAGCGGAAGCGCGCCGCGGCGTACCGCACCAGCGGGAGGTTGAGTTCGATCAGGGTGTCCCGGACGTAGCCGCGCTCCGGGCTGTCCTCGTCGAGTGCGGCGAGCCGCAGGAACAGGGAGCGGGACAGGGTGCGGGTGTCGATGGCCGCCGTGTCCGGAAGCTCTGGAGCGGGCGCGGCCGCGAGGGCCGGGACGTCATCGATGGGGCCGAGTGCGTCGAGAGCATTGGGAGCTGTCTCGCTCTCCGCGAGCGTGAGCACCTTCGAGCTGCCCTGGTCTGCGGACATGCCACCCCCTTTGGGTCGCGGGACGGTCGGGGCGAACGTTCCCGTCCGAGGAACGCAGCCCTCACCTGAATACCGGAGCCGGAGCCTCGGCAAACGCGCTTCCCGCAGAATGTCACATGTCGGCAACGCGCTGTAGTGACATGTCGACATCCGAGTGACGAATCAGCCCTGGAAACAAGGGAACTGGCGGTGTTTCAGCCCAGAAACGCCAAGATGGGCACTAGTGAGCGATTGCCCCTTTCGGGTTACGCGTCGATCCTGTTCGCGGACCGCAGCCGCTGAAAGCTGCGCGCGAGCAGCCGGGACACGTGCATCTGCGAGACGCCGAGTTCCACGCTGATCTGCGACTGGGTGAGGTTGCTGTAGTACCGCAGCAGCAGGATCCGCTGCTCCCGCTCGGGCAGTTGGACGAGCAGGTGCCGGACGAGGTCGCGGTGCTCGACGCCGTCCAGCGCCGGATCCTCGTAACCGAGCCGGTCCAGCAGGCCGGGGAGCCCGTCGCCCTCCTGTGCGGCCTCGAGGGAGGCGGCGTGGTACGACCGCCCGGCCTCGATGCAGGAGAGTACGTCCTCCTCGCTGATGCGCAGCCGTTCGGCGATCTCGGCGGTCGTCGGGGAGCGTCCGAAGGCGGTCGTGAGGTCCTCGGTGGCGCTGTTGACCTGTACCCACAACTCGTGCAGCCGGCGCGGTACGTGGACGGTGCGGACGTTGTCGCGGAAGTACCGCTTGATCTCGCCGATCACCGTGGGCATCGCGAACGTCGGGAACTGCACGCCCCGCTCCGGGTCGAAGCGGTCGATGGCGTTGATGAGCCCGATGGTGCCGACCTGGACCACGTCCTCCATCGGCTCGTTGCGGGAGCGGAAGCGGGCGGCGGCGTAGCGCACGAGCGGCAGGTTGGCCTCGATGAGCGCCGTGCGCACCCGGGTGTGCTCCGGCGTGCCCGGCTCGAGATCCTTGAACTGGGTGAACAGCACCTGGGTCAGGGCCCGGGTGTCGGCGCCGCGGCGCTTGGCCGGTGACGGGTCGGGCTTCGGGGCCGGTGGCTGTTCGGCTGTCGGCAGGGGCGTCGGCGGAGGCGTGGGCGGGGGTGCGGAGGGCTGTGTCGAGGGGTGATCCGGGGTCGAGGCCGGGGCCGGGGTCGGGTCCGGAGTGGTCGAGTCCGGGGACTGAGCCGGAGCCGGGGTCAGGGCGGACACCTGGTCCTGGGGCGGCGCAGTACTGGCCGACACGGTCAACGCCACCTCTTCATCGGTCGACTCATCCGTCAAAAGCGGTCATAGCATCACAAGACATGCTCAGTGTGTGCAAGCACCGCATATTCCGTGTTGAGTGACGGTTCATGCCCAAGGGTGCGCAAAAGCCCTCCACTGTCACGGTGGAGGGCTTCCGGGGCGGAGGCTCAGAACTCGTAGTCGGCGATCACCCACGTGGCGAACTCGCGCCACAGCCCGACGCCCGCCTGGTGCCTGGGGTGCTCCACGTACCGGCGCAGCGCGTCGGCGTCCTCGAACGCCGAGTTGATGACGAAGTCGTAGGCGATGGGCCGGTCGCTGATGTTCCAGGCGCACTCCCAGGAGCGGATCTCCGGGATCTCGCCGTCGAGCGAACGGAACGCCTCCACGCCCCGCACGACGCGCGGATCGTCGCGCTCGACGCCCTCGTTCAGCCTGAAGAGGACCAGGTGGCGGATCATCAGCCTCCTCCGTTCGCGAGCCAGGTCATGAAGTCGCCGACGGCGTTCGCGGCGTCGGAGATGCCCTCGAACGCTATCTTGACGTAGTCGCCCGCCTTGTCGGGGTCCGTGATGATCACATACAACGCGAAGACCGCGAGGACAAAAACGGCGATCTTCTTCGCGTTCACCGCCATCGCGGCCCTCCCCTGTCACTGTGGTGCACCGGCGTCACCCGTACGTGCCGAGCGGGCCCATGATCGCACGAAGGGCCCCGTCTGACGACGAGGCCCTTGAGGAGCGGTAGCGGTGGGATTTGAACCCACGGTGACTTGCGCCACACTCGCTTTCGAGGCGAGCTCCTTCGGCCGCTCGGACACGCTACCGAGGGAGACCTTACAGCAAGGGACGCGATGGTTTGAAATCGGTATTCAGCGGTTCCGGAAGAATGCCGTGAGCAGGTCGGCGCACTCCTCGGCGAGCACTCCCTCGACGACTTCCGGCCGGTGGTTGAGCCGCCGGTCGCGGACGACGTCCCAGAGGGAGCCGACCGCGCCGGCCTTCTCGTCCCGGGCGCCGTAGACGACCCGGTCCACCCGCGACTGCTGGATCGCGCCCGCGCACATCGTGCACGGTTCCAGCGTCACCACGAGGGTGCAGCCGGCCAGCCGCCATTCCCCCAGCTTCGCGGCGGCCCGCCTCAGGGCGAGCAGCTCCGCGTGGGCCGTGGGGTCGGGACCGGCCTCGCGTTCGTTGTGCCCGGAAGCCAGCACGGTGCTGCCGTCCGGGGCCAGCACGACCGCGCCGACGGGCACGTCCCCGCCCCGGACGGCCAGTTCGGCCTCGTCCAGGGCGAGCCGCATCGCGGCCCGCCAGGGGTCGCGCACCGGGTCGGGCGGATGGGTGTTCCCGGTCAGCGGACGGTCTCCAGGACCTCCGAGGCGCCCAGGACCTCGGCGATCTCGCCGAGCGCGTCTCCGGACAGCGAACGCAGTTCCTTCTCGCTCACGCCCAGGTCGTCCAGGACCCGGGCGTCGCCGACCGGCCCGTGCGGCACGGACTCGCCGGAGCCGGCGCCCGCGACGACCTCGTCGGCGCTGTCGTCGTCCGGTTCACCGTCCTCCGTGCCGTCGAGGTCGAGGGCGTCCAGGTCGGTGCCGTCGTCCCCGGGCTCCCGGCCGAGCAGTTCGTCGGTGAGCAGGATCTCGCCGTAACTGCTGCGGGCGGCGGCCGCGGCGTCGGACACGTAGATACGAGGGTCCTCCTCGCCGTCCACGCGGACGACGCCGAACCAGCCGTCCTCCTGCTCGATCAGTACGAGCACCGTGTCCTCGTCGGGTGCGGCCTCCCGGGCCAGGTCGGCCAGATCCGACAGGGTCTCCACATCGTCGAGTTCCGTGTCGCTCGCTTCCCACCCGTCTTCGGTGCGCGCGAGCAGTGCGGCGAAGTACACCGTGACTCTCCCACTGGTCTTAGGTGTGCCGGTCGGGGGTCCCCCCGGCGGAGGTTGCGGACGGGGAGTGCTCTTCGAGCCCCGCCCCCGCCCACTCGGAATCGTGGCAGAAACAAGGCCGTCAGGGGATGTCTTCGGTCCCCTGTGTCCGGCAGTTTTGCACCCACGCCGCCGGTGTTCCCGTAGGGGACCCGTCGGCGCGCTCGCCCTCGCCATACGCGGATCGTACGCGGCTCTGCCCGTCCAGCCCGTAGGGCCACTGCGGCAAACACCCGCATGCGCCGTGAGCTTCCCGCACCCGGCTCACCCTTTCGGCGCCGCGCCCACCGGGGGGCCTGGCGGGGCCCCCTCACGAGGCCCTACCAGCGGAAGGTCCGCATGCGCATCGCGTGCCGCAGCCGGGCCGCCTTGGCGCGGCGCGGCTGGACCCGGTTGCGCAGCTCCCTGGCCTCGGCGAGTTCGCGCAGGAACCGGGCACGGCGCTGCCGCCGCTCGGCCTCCGTCTCGTCCGCCCCGGGCGGGCCGGTCATACCGGGTACGCCGGACACACCGGATGCGTAGGACGCCTCCGATGTGTCGGACTCGTCGGCAGTGCCGGGCGTGCCGGGTGCGCCGCGTCTTGCGCGTGCTCCGGGCGCTCCGGATATTCCGCGCATGTCACGTATGTCACGCATTTCGCGCATACCGCGTATACCGCGTGCTCCGGATGTCCCGCGTGTCGACGGCTCGTCTCGGGAATCCCGTTCAGGCATTGCTTCATCACCCCAGTCCGTCCCTCCCACTTTCCCCCGGACAGGCGGTTTGACGCCAGCGAAGGAGTGGTCGCGGGCCGAAGGGCTTGCCACCCGCGGGGGAGCAGGGCCCAGCTCGGCCCGGTTAATCTGGGGACATGCGTCTCCACGTCGTCGACCACCCCCTGGTCGCACACAAGCTCACCACGCTGCGCGACCGGCGCACCGACTCCGCGACCTTCCGTCGCCTCGCCGACGAGCTGGTCACCCTGCTCGCCTACGAGGCCACGCGTGACGTGCGCACCGAACAGGTCGACATCCGGACGCCGGTGGAGCCGACCACGGGTGTCAAGCTGTCCCACCCGCGCCCGCTGGTGGTACCGATCCTGCGGGCCGGTCTCGGCATGCTGGACGGCATGGTCCGACTGCTGCCGACCGCCGAGGTGGGTTTCCTCGGCATGATCCGCGACGAGGAGACGTTGCAGGCGGCGACGTACGCCACCCGGATGCCGGAGGACCTGTCCGGCCGCCAGGTGTACGTCCTGGACCCGATGCTCGCCACCGGCGGCACGCTGGTCGCCGCGATCCAGGAGCTGATCAAGCGGGGCGCGGACGACGTGACCGCCGTGGTGCTGCTGGCCGCGCCGGAGGGCGTCGAGGTCATGGAGCGCGAGCTGGCCGGCACCCCGGTGACCGTCGTGACCGCGTCGGTCGACGAGCGCCTCAACGAGCACGGCTACATCGTGCCGGGCCTCGGCGACGCGGGGGACCGGATGTACGGGGCGGCCGAATAGCCGAACAGGGCCGAGCCGCAGCCCGGTAGTGCGCGTGGACCCTCGTCCGGTGCGCGCGTGGGTCCCTGTCGCGCGGCCGCCCGGGGGCCGGTGCTCCCGTGCGGCCGCCGCGGCTTCAGCAGCCCTTCTTCGCGGTGGGCGCCGGCTTGGGGGCGGTCAGTGCGGTCAGGGCCCGGTCGGCGTCCGCTTTCGCCGTCAGCCGGGTGAAGCCGTCGCCGATGATGAGGTCGAGCTCGCCGCCCTTGCGGGAGGCCTCGGTACGGCGTTCGGCGTCGGCGAGCTGAGCGCCGAGCACCGGCAGCGAGGACTTGAGCGCGGACGTGGGCCCGAGCAGCACACCGGCGCCCTTGACCTTCTTGTCGTACTCCTCGGTCGCGTTGCCGACGTCGCCGATCTTGAAGCCGCGCTTCTCCAGCTCGTCGGCGGTCTTCCGGGCCAGGCCGCCGCGGGTCGTGGCGTTGAGGACGTTGACCGTGATCCGGCCGGGTTCGGGGAGCGCGGCGCTGCGGGCGGGACCGGGGCTCGGCGTGGGGCTCGCCTTGGGGGCACAGCCCGCCTTGACGCCGACCGCGGAGGCGGGGTTCTTGTCGCCGGTGAAGACGTCGAAGAGCTGCAGCGTGCCCCAGCCGGCCACGCCGAGCACCGCGAGGGACGCGGTGGCCAGGGCGACGAGCCTGCCGCGGCGACGGGGTCGGCGCATCCGCGGGTACCTGTCACCCCGGATCCGGTACTGGCCGCCCATGCCGGGAGGAGTCAGCATGCTCATGGGCGCAGCGTAGTGCGCTCCGACGGTAATGCCTACTAGATGATCATTGGATGCCACGCAGTCCAACCCGAAAGGGCCAAAGCGGGCTCGGTCAGGTGTCGTCCGGGGCCGCGGGCGGGGCGACCGGGGAAGCCGAAGGTGCCCGGCGGCACGCCGAGGGCTCCTGGACCGGGGTCGGTCCCGCGTGAACGGGCCGGCGGCTGGGGTCCCCCCGGACGGAGTCCGGGGAGGGTCAGCTCAGCTCGAGGACGCGGGCGTGCAGCACCTGGCGCTGCTGGAGCGCCGCCCGCACCGCGCGGTGCAGGCCGTCCTCCAGATAGAGATCGCCCTGCCACTTCACGACGTGCGCGAAGAGGTCGCCGTAGAAGGTCGAGTCCTCGGCGAGGAGGGTCTCGAGGTCGAGTTGCTGCTTCGTCGTGACGAGCTGATCGAGGCGGACCGGGCGCGGCGCGACGTCCGCCCACTGCCGGGTGCTTTCCCGGCCGTGGTCGGGGTACGGCCGGCCGTTTCCGATGCGCTTGAAGATCACACGGAAAGCCTACCGGTCAAGACGTTCCGGGCGCAGCCTCACGGCTCGGACACGTGGGCAAGTCCGGGTGAGTCGGGGTCGATTTCCGTCAAAGGGGGTGGGTGTGGCCGGATTGCCGACGCATTCCTCCCGTGGACGCCCTCCCGAGCGGCCCATCGCCTGGGGCAGGACACGCGGCTGACGCCGTGACCGCTCCGCGGTCGCCTGCGCGGACTCCGTGGCCCTGCCGACCCCGCCCCGTCGCGTACTCACCCTTCGCGTACGATTCCGCCCACGGCTTACTTAGGGGAGCCTAACCTAAAGGAATGGGGGCACAGTGGCCGGTGAGATCTTCCGGGACGACTGGGGAATTCCGCATCTGCGCGCGGACGACGCGGTCGGACTCGCCCGTCTCCAGGGCCGGGTCACCGCCCTCGACCGGGCCTGGCAGTTGGAGGTCGAGCGGCACAGGGCGCAGGGCACCTCGGCGTCCTTCCTCGGTCCCGAGGCCCTCCCCTGGGACCGCTTCGCCCGCCGCGCCCGCCTGGCCGACACGGCCCGCCGCTGCTTCGCCGAGCTGGAACGACGGGAACGACGAGGACGACGAGGACGACGGGGACGACGGGGACGACGGGGACGACGGGATGCAGAGACGGCGCACTGGCTACGGGCGTACGTGGCGGGCGTCAACGAAGGGCTGACTTCCGCCACTGCCCCCGAGTTCGCCCGCACCGCCCTCACGCCCGGCCGCTGGGAGCCCTGGACACCGCTCGCGGTCTGGATCGCCACGCACATCCTGTTCGCCGGCTTCCCCGCGAAGCTCTGGCGCGAGCGGGCCGCCGCGCACCTCGGCGCGGACGCCGTCGGACTGTTCGCCGCCGACGGCCCCAACAGCTCCGGCAGCAACGGCTGGCTGGTCGCCGGGGAGCGGACGGTGACCGGCCGGGCCGTCATCGCGGGGGACCCGCACCGCTTCATCGAGGACCCCGGCGTCTACCAGCAGATCCACCTCTCCTGCCCGGAGTTCGACGTCGTCGGCCTCGCCGTGCCCGGTGTCCCCGGCATCGCCCACTTCGGTCACACCGGCACGGTCGCCTGGGCGATCACCAACGCCATGGCCGACTACCAGGACCTCTACCGGGAGCAACTCCGGCGTACCGGCGCTGGAGTGGAGGCGCTCGGTCCGGACGGGGTCTGGCGGCGGGCCGCCCGGCACACCGAGACCATCGAGGTCGCCGGCGAGGAACCGGTCGGGGTCGAGGTGATCGAGACCGACCGCGGGCCGGTGGTCATCGGTGGCCCCGAGGGCCTCGACGACGGCGTGCCCGAGCCCGGCGTGCCCCCGGTCGCTCTCGCCCTGCGCTACCCGCCGCGCGTCACCGGGGACCTGGGCTTCGGCGCCCTGTTGCCGTTGCTGCGGGCCCGTCGGGTCGCCGACGTGGACCGGGCCGTCGACCTGTGGGCCGAGCCCGTCAACGTGATCCAGGCCGCCGACACCGAAGGCGGCACGCTGCACCGGGTGGCCGGCCGGGTGCCGGTCCGGGCCGAGGCCAACGGGATCCGTCCGGTGCCCGCGTGGGAGCCCGGCCACGACTGGCAGGGATGGCACGAGCCACCGCGCGCCGGGCTGACCGACGGTGTCGCCGTGATGGCGAACCAGCGCGGCCCGGCCTCCCCCCTCGGGGTCGAGTTCGCACCGCCGCACCGCGCCGACCGCATCGCCGCCCTGCTCGCGCGGAAGGAGCACTGGTCCGCGGCCGACATGCCCGCCCTCCACATGGACACCCATCTCGCCTCCGCCACCGCCCTGCTGGACCACCTCGCCGCCCTCGAGGGCCTGACCGGTCCGGCGGCCGGTCTGCGCGACCGGCTGCTGCGCTGGGACCGGCGCATGGACGCGGACAGCGCCGACGCGGCTGTCTTCGCCGCGGTGCGCGGCGCGGTCGTACGGCGGCTCGCGGAGCACCCCGCGTTCGCCGCACTGACCACGTCCCCGGCCTGGCCGGAGGTTTTCCAGCCCTGGCTGGCGCTGCTCCCACGCATCGGCTTCGCGCTCGAACACCTCCTCACCGCAGAGGAGTTGTACGGCATCGACCGCCCGGCCGCGGTCCGCGCGGCACTGGAGGAGGTGGCCGCCCGGCCGCCCGCCGGCACCTGGGGCGACACCCACCGGTCGGCGCCCTGGCGGGCGTTGCCGCCCACGACGCCGTACGACGAACCCGGTCTGTCGGGCGACCACGACTGCGTGCTGTGCACCTCCTCCGTGCCCGGCCTCACCGACCTCGCGGCACGCGGCCCGGCCGCCCGGTACGTCTGGGACCTGGCCCGCCGTGAGGACAGCCGCTGGGTGGTGCCGCTCGGCGCCTCGGGCGTCCCCGAATCGCCCCATCACCGAGACCAACTGGCCCTGTGGCTCAAGGGAGATCTCGTCCCGGTCGTCACCGACTGGGCGCGGTTGCGGAAGGAGACCGATGTCTGACCCGTACGACTCCCGCGCGGCCGTCCACGAGCAGGTGGTCGACGGTTTCGGCTGCCTGCGCGTCCTGCCGCTCGACCCGTCGGCCGACGCGCCCCTGCTGCACCGCTGGGTGAGCGGGGAACGCGCCGTCTTCTGGGGCATGAACGGCCTCACCGAGCGGCAAGTGGCCGAGATCTACGCCCACATGGACACGCTCGACACCCACCACGCGTACCTCCTCGTCAAGGACGGTGAGCCGGCCGCCCTGTTCCAGACCTACGAACCGGAGGCCGATCGGGTCGGTGAGTGCTACCCCGTCGAACCCGGCGACATCGGCCTCCATCTGCTGCTCGCGCCCGCCGCACCGGGCGGCGCGCGCCCCGGGTGGACGGCCGCGCTGATCGCCGGCGTCGTCACGTTCGTGCTGCTGGGCCCGGACCGCGAGCGCGTGGTGGTCGACCCGGACGTGGCCAACGAGAAGGCCGTCGCCCGCTTCCTGCGGCAGGGCTTCACGGCCGGCCCCGCGGTCGTCCTGCCCGAGATCGACCTGCCGGACGTGTACCTGCCGGAGAAGAGGGCCCGCCTCGCCTTCCTCACCCGGGAGGCGGCCTTCGGCAGGTGACGGCCTTGCCCGTGCCGCCGTGGTTCCCCCCGGGGAAGCCGTGGTTTCCCCGGGGGGTGAGTGTTTTGCGCCTCCCGTCCGTACTCAGCCTGAAGCCGGATTGCCGGATTGCCGAAAGGCGGGAAAAAAGGTGCAGCGACGGGGCGGCCGGGCGGTGGGCGATGGCGGACGCGGCGCAGGAACGGGCCGCGGAACCCGGCGACTTCAAGGGCTGGTGCTGCTGGGCACCGTGCTGGTCCTGCTCCTCCTCGGCAGCGCCGGACCGGCGAGTGCGCACGCGGCCGTTCGCGAAGCCGTCCCCGAGGACGGAAGCGTCGTCAAGTCCGCCCCGCAGCACGTCACCCTGACCTTCACGGAGTCCGTCGCCCTGCTGGACGACTCGTTCCGCGTCTACAGCCCCGACAACCACCGGGTGAAGCTGGGCGAGCCGCGGCACGCCGACGGCAGGTCCGACACCGCGCGTGTCGACCTGCCCGACGGGCTCGACGACGGCACCTACACGGTCGCCTGGCGGGTGGTCTCCGCGGACAGCCACCCCGTCTCCGGTGCCTTCACGTTCTCCATCGGCAAGCCCTCGCCCTCCGCGCCCGCCGCACCCGAGGCCCCGACGGAGCACCCGGTCACCTCGAGCCTCTACAACACCGGCCGCTACCTCGCGTACGTCGCCGCCGCCCTGCTCATCGGCACGGTGGCGTTCGCGGCCCTGTGCCGCCCGCCGGACACCGCCCCGCTGCGGATGCCGCTGGTCACGGGCTGGTGGACGCTGCTGACGGCCACTTTGGTCCTCCTCGTCCTGCGGGCCCCGTACGAGAAGGGCACGGCACCCACGACGGCGTTCGACCTCTCGGCCTTCACCGGCATCCTCACCGGGCGGCCGGGCCTCGCCATGCTGGCCCGGGTGGCGCTGTTGGTGCTCACGGCGGCCGTCCTCCTGTGGCTGCCCCGCCTCACCCGCCGCCGTGAGCCGGACGTCGGCGACCGGACACCGCCCGCCCAGCTCGCCGTGGGCGGCGTCCTGGCCGTCGCGCTGGCGTTGACCTGGGCGGCCGCCGAGCACGCCTCGGCCGGCATCCAGGTCCCGCTGGCGATGACGTCGTCCGTGCTGCACCTGCTGGCGATGGCCTGCTGGCTCGGCGGCCTCGTGGCCCTGCTCACCACCCTGTTCCGCGCCGAGGTCCCGCTGCCCGTCGCCACGGTCATCCGCTTCTCCCGCCTCGCCTTCCTCTCCGTGACGGTGCTGGTCGTCACCGGCGTCTACCAGTCCTGGCGGGGCCTCGGCTCCTGGACGGCGCTCGGGGACTCGGCGTACGGGAGGGTCCTGACCGCCAAGCTCGTGATGACGGCCGTACTGCTCCTGGCGGCGGCCCTGTCCCGCCGCTGGACCACCCGCCTGGCGACGGCCGCGGCGCCGACGACAGAGACGGCGACGGAAGCGGCGGACGAGGAGACGGTGGAGGCACCGGCACCGGCACCGGCACCGGCAGCGGTTGCTGTTGCGGAGACGGCGACGCGGCAACGGGTCCCGGAACTTGTGACCGCCTCCGCCCCGGGCAAGACACCCCCCGCGCCTCCCGCACACCTGCCCCCCGACGCCCGGACGTCACCCGAGCCGGACGCCCCCGCCCCCGAGGCGTCCGCTCCCGACCGCCATCGGCGAGGTCTGCGCGTCTCCGTCCTGGCGGAAGCGGTCGTGGCGGCCGTGGTGCTGCTGGTCACGTCGGTGCTGACCAGCACCCTCCCGGCCCGTGCCGAGGCCGAGGCGGCGGATGCGGCCGAGAGCGCCCCGGTCGCCGGACTGCCCGCGGCGACGGTGGTCACCATCCCCTACGCCATCGGCACCCCCGGCGGGAGGGGCAGCGTGCAGATCACCCTGGACCCGGGCCGGGTCGGGGAGAACGGCATCCAGGCGGTGGCGTTCGCCCCCAACGGCGCCCTGGACTCGATCCCGGAGCTCCGCCTGTCCTTCACCCTCGAGGAGAAGGACGTCGGTCCCATCGACGCGGGCCTGACCGACCGCGGCGGCTACTGGGCCACCAGCGATCTCACCCTCCCCCTTCCCGGCACCTGGACGATGAAGGCGACCGTCAGGGTCTCGGACGTGGACCAGGTGACCGAGTCCCACCCCATCCGCATCGACCCCTGAGACGCCCTCACCGGGGCCGCACCGGTGCGGGAACGGACCCGCACGGCACCGGCGAGGAGGCCGGGAGCCCCCGGGCTTCGGCCCGGGGAGCCGGTCAGAGCTTGCTCATCTTGGCGTACGGGCTCAGGATCCGCTCCCGCGCCGAACCGAAATCCACGAGTGCCGCGATTCCGTCCTCGACGCCGATCACGCGGCCGAGACCGTACATGTCGTGTGTGACCTGGTCGCCCACCGCGAAGTGCTCGGGGGGCGGCGCGACCGGGGCCTTGAAGGGGCTGGTGGGCAGAATGCGCTTCGGTGCAGCTGGCTTCGTCATCGCCACCAGTATGGGCCCGGGTGCCCGTGGGGCCCAGGGCGTGATCGTCGAAGGCGCGCGCATCCGGTGAGCCGGGCGGTCGCACGTGTCCGTATGCGCCCGGCGCCTTGTGACCGCCCCATCGGGCAACGGCTCCCTCCGATGCCCGACTGTGGGTCAGTTGTGCGCGCATTCGGCCATTTGTGAACTCCTGGGGAACTCTTCTACAACCTTTCGTCGCATGTATCTGTCTGGTTAGCGCAGAGATGCTCAAGGGTTCATAAGGCTTCATGTAGAGGAGCTCAGAACGTGACCGTGCGTTCCTTTGCCCGGCGGATGCGACCACGAGTCGAGCGGAAAGCCGCCGAAAGGGTGTGGCAGCTGCGCACCATGCGGCGGCGCCGCATGGCAGCGACCACGGACCCGGTGCTCCGCCCGGTGGCGGTGCGCGGCCAGCAGCTCTACGGACGGGTCGTGACGCGGTTCAGCGCCGCCGACGCGGCCGCCGCCAACCTCGACCTGGTCGTCGCCGCGCTGGAGCAGGAAGGCATCCCCTACTTCCTGGTACCGGCCTCGCGTACGCGCCACACGGTCGGCGTGAACGCCGTCGACCGGGAGCGTCTCCTCACCGCCCTCGAGGCGCGGAACGCGGGGAAGGCGGTGTTCATCGGCAGACCGCTGCCCGGCGCGAAACTCAAGCACCCCGCACTCTTCATGGACGGCGTACTGCCGACCGCCTTGCGCACGGCCCCCATACTGCGGGTCGGGGAGAACCACCTGGGGCCCTCGGGCCAGCTGCTCGCCGGGCCGGAACTCGCCTGCGACATCGAGTTCTGGGAGGACGGGGCGCAGCTCCTCGCCTCCGACGACGGGCCGCGCCGACTGGCCAAGGTGCAGCCGCAGGCGTCCGAGGACATCTTCGCCGAGTCCCTCGTCGCACCGCGGAACAACGGCATCACGGACGTACTGCCGGCGTCCGAGCAGAAGCCGGCCACGGTGCGGGTCGGCGACCGGGAGCTGCCGAGCTTCGTCCCGCTCACCCTGCCGACCGTGAACGACGTGACCTTCCCCGTCGACGTCGTCTACACCTGGGTGGACGGCGAGGAGCCGGAGATGCGCGCCAAGCGGGCCCGGTACCAGGAGCGCGGCATCGCCGAGATCCTGGACAAGGAGACCAACGCCTCCCGCTACACCAGCCACGACGAGCTGAAGTACTCGCTGCGCTCGCTCGCGATGTACGCCGACTTCGTCCGGCACGTCTACATCGTGACCGACGGCCAGAAGCCGCACTGGCTCGACGACCGGGCCCCGGGGATCACGGTCGTCGACCACCGCGACATCTTCCCGCAGGGCGTCCTGCCGGTGTTCAACTCACACGCGATCGAGACGCGGCTGCACCACATCCCGGGCCTGTCGGAGCACTACCTGTACTTCAACGACGACGTGTTCGTCGGTCGCCGGGTCACCGCGGCACAGTTCTTCCACGGCAGCGGTCTGATGAAGATCCCGGTGTCCCCGCTCAAGATAGGCGTCGGCAAGCCGCACGCCGAGGAGACGGCCACCAACTCCGCGAGCAAGAACGTCCGCCGGCTGCTGCTGGAGAAGTTCGGGCGGATGACGACGAACAACTTCATGCACACCCCGCTGCCGCAGCAGCGCAGGACGCTGGAGGCGCTCGAGGAGCTCTTCCCGGAGGACATCCGCCGCACCACGGCGTCCCGCTTCCGCTCGCCGCAGGACATCGCCGTGACGGCTCCGCTGCTCTACCAGTACGCGCTGATGACCGGCCGCGGCGTGCCGGGCAAGTACAGCTTCCGGTACGTGAACATCAGCCGCCCGGACGCCGAACGACGCCTGGCCGATCTGCGCCGCAACCGCCGCTTCGACTTCTTCTGCCTCAACGACGTCGACGTGCCGCCCGAGGAGCGGGAGCAGGTCGGTGTCCGGATGAACGAGTTCCTGGAGCACTACTTCCCCTTCGCGAGCCCCTTCGAGAAGCAGAAGTGACGGGGGCCGGGAGCATGCGCGGCACGGACAGCACGGACATCCGGCACCGCCTCGGAGCGCTCGGGGGCGTGCGGGCCGCCCAGGGCTCGCTGGTGCGCCTGAGGCTCTGGCCGTCGACCCGGCTCTGGGCGCTGCGCGCGGCGCGCTCCCGGCGGCGCCTGCGGGCCACCGTCCCCGGGTTGCGCCGGGTCACCTTCGGACCGGTGCGGCTGTACGGCCGCACGGTCGCCGACTACACCGCCGCGGACGCCGCCGAAGCCGACCTCGAGCGGGTGTGCGCCCTGCTGGAGGGGCTCGGCGTCCCGTACTTCCTGGTCCCCGCCGACCACGGGGACGGTGCGACGCGACAGGTCATCGGCGTCGAGGAGACGTACCGCGGAGTGATCCTCTCGCAGGCCGCTCAGCGCTTCGCAGGCACCGCCGGGTACGTCGGCACCGTCGGACCGGACGGCGCCGTGACGAAGGCGGCGCTGTGGGCCGACGGGAAGCTGCCGCGGGCGCTGAGGCGGGCCCCGGTGCTCCGCACCGGCACGGTGCGCCTCGGCCCGGGAGGGCAGGTGCTCACCGGCCTCGAAACGGGGTGCGACATCGAGTTCTGGTGCCACGGCCGGGACCTCGCCGCCCCGGGCACGGACCCCTCCTGGCTCACCGTGCCCGGCAGCCGGTTGCCGGACGTCTTCGGCCCGGCACTCGTCGCCCCGCGCCGCAACCCCGTGTCGGAGGTGCTCCCGGTGGCGGCGCAGCGGCCCGCCGAGGTGGCGTGCCGCCACCGCAGCGTGCCGACGTTCGCCCCGTTCGCCGAGCCGGGCATCGACGAGGTGCGCTTCCCCGTCGACGCCGTGTACACCTGGGTCGACGGGGACGACCCGGCGATGGCCGCGAAGCGCCACGCCCACCAGGCGCTCTCCGACGGCGCCATCGCTCCGCGCGAGACCGGCGCCTCCCGCTACACCAGCCACGACGAGCTGAAGTACTCGCTGCGCTCGCTGCGGATGTACGCCGGGTTCGTCCGGCACGTCTACCTCGTGACCGACTCCCAGATCCCCGCCTGGCTGGACCCGGACGCGGAGGGGCTGACCGTGGTCGACCACCGGGACATCCTCCCGGCCGACGCGCTTCCCGTCTTCAACTCGCACGCGATAGAGAGCCGGCTGCATCACATCCCGGGTCTGTCGGAGCACTACCTCTACTTCAACGACGACGTCTTCATCAACCGCCCGGTACGGGCCGAGCACTTCTTCCACGGCAACGGCATCGCCCGGATCCCGCTGTCCCCGCTGAAGCTCGGCGTCGGTGCCCCGCACGCACTGGAGCCGGCCCCGAACTCCGCGGGCAAGAACACCCGCGAGGTGATCAGGCGCTTCCACGGCAGGCACATCACCCACAAGTCGCTGCACACCCCGCATCCCCAGCTGCTGTCGGTCCTGCGGGAGATGGAGAGCCTCGGAATCGAGGAGCTCGAGCGGACCTCCTACTCGCGCTTCCGCTCCACCTCCGACGTCGCCCCGGCGTCCACGCTCCACCACCACTGGGCGATCGCCACCGGCCGGGCCGTCCCGGCCGACTACCGCTTCCGCTACGTGCAACTGGGCGCACCGGACATGAGGCGGCGCCTGGCCCGCCTCGCGGCCGGTGAGGACATCGACTTCTTCTGCCTCAACGACGTGGACACCGCCCCGGCGGACAGGGCGGCGGCCCGGACCGCCCTCCGCGACTTCCTGGAGCGGAAGTACCCGTTCCCGAGCCGCTTCGAAAGAGCGGCCCGGACCACCCCGCGCCCGGTCGCGCCGCTCACGGCGAGTCTCCTGCCGCAGCCGGCGCGGGAAGGGGCCCGGCTGCGCGACTGACGGGCACGGGCGGGGCGAGGCACCCGCAGGGAGGGCCGGAACACGTCGAAGGGCCCCACCGCGAACGGTGGGGCCCTTCGACATCGTGCCCGGTGAGGCACTGGCG
>NZ_JBFAKH010000060.1:0-49896 GCF_040655635.1 Streptomyces sp. NPDC050388 | reverse complement strand
GGGCTTGGGGCGGGACATCACACACCTCCCGATCGGCACGAACTCGCACCAGTGCACCCAGAATAATGCAAACACCCTATTTTGTTAGGGGCTCTTAGCCAGGTCACCGGGGCCCCGGGTCGCGCCGATCAAGGCGACCAGAGCCAGTAGGAGGGGAAGGAGAGCAGGTCCAGGGCGTGGAGGGGGGAACCGCGGCGGCCGCGCTCGCCGGATCGGCGGTCCAGGGAACGGCCCGCGGGCCGATCCGGTCCACCAAGGAGCCGGTGAGCGTCTTGACCGCCGCGTAGGGGCCATCTCGAAGAAGGCGACCAGCCCGGTCCGGGTGGCGCTGCCCGCCGTCGCCGCACGGTGTCCTCTGTTCCGGAGGTGCCGGTGAGTGGCCCGGCTCACATGGCGTAGCGGGCGTGGCACCGACACCATGGTCTTCGTCACCCGGCAGGCTGAAGGGATCAAGAATGTTCCGCAAGGTGCTGGTAGCCAACCGTGGTGAGATCGCGATTCGGGCATTTCGCGCGGGCTACGAGCTGGGCGCCCGAACCGTCGCGGTCTTTCCGCATGAGGACCGCAACTCGCTGCACCGGCTCAAGGCGGACGAGGCGTACGAGATCGGGCGGCCGGGGCATCCGGTGCGCGCCTACCTCTCCGTCGAGGAGATCATCGGCGCGGCGCGCCGAGCGGGAGCCGACGCCGTCTACCCGGGGTACGGATTCCTGTCCGAGAATCCCGAGCTGGCCCTCGCCTGCGAGAACGCGGGCATCACGTTCGTCGGACCGGACGCCCGGATCCTGGAACTCACCGGGAACAAGGCCCGCGCGGTGGCCGCGGCCCGTGAGGCGGGCGTGCCGGTGCTCGGGTCCTCGGAGCCCTCCACCGACGTGGAGGAACTCGTCCGTGCCGCCGACGACATCGGCTTCCCCGTGTTCGTCAAGGCGGTCGCCGGTGGCGGCGGACGCGGAATGCGCCGCGTGGAGGGCCCCGCCCAGCTGCGGGAGGCCGTCGAGGCCGCCTCCCGGGAGGCCGAGTCCGCGTTCGGCGACCCCACGGTCTTCCTGGAGAAGGCCGTCGTGGAGCCCCGCCACATCGAGGTGCAGATCCTCGCCGACGGCGAGGGCAACGTCATTCACCTGTTCGAGCGCGACTGCTCACTGCAGCGCCGCCACCAGAAGGTGATCGAACTCGCGCCCGCGCCGAACCTCGACCCGGAGCTGCGGGACCGGATCTGCGCCGACGCCGTGCGCTTCGCCCGCCGGATCGGCTACCGCAACGCCGGGACCGTGGAATTCCTCGTCGACCGCGACGGGAACCACGTCTTCATCGAGATGAACCCGCGCATCCAGGTCGAACACACCGTGACCGAAGAGGTCACCGACGTCGACCTCGTGCAGGCGCAACTGCGCATCGCCGCCGGGGAGACGCTGGCCGACCTCGGCCTCGCCCAGGAGAACATCACCCTGCGGGGCGCCGCGCTGCAGTGCCGCATCACCACCGAGGACCCGGCCAACGGCTTCCGCCCCGACACCGGACGGATCAGCGCCTACCGCTCACCCGGCGGCTCCGGCATCCGCCTGGACGGCGGCACCACCCACGCCGGTACGGAGATCAGCGCCCACTTCGACTCGATGCTGGTGAAACTGACCTGCCGGGGCCGGGACTTCACCACCGCGGCCAACCGGGCCCGGCGCGCCGTGGCCGAGTTCCGCATCCGCGGCGTCGCCACGAACATCCCCTTCCTGCAGGCCGTGCTGGACGATCCGGAGTTCCAGGCCGGACAGGTCACCACGTCGTTCATCGAGCAGCGTCCGCACCTGCTCACCGCACGCCACTCCGCCGACCGCGGCACGAAGCTGCTGACCTACCTCGCCGACGTCACGGTGAACAAGCCGCACGGCGAACGGCCCGAACTGATCGACCCGATGACCAAGCTGCCCCGGCTGCCCGCCGGAGAGCCTCCGGCCGGGTCCCGGCAGCGGCTCACCGAACTCGGCCCCGAGGGCTTCGCCCGCTGGCTGCGCGCGTCACCGACCGTCGGCGTCACCGACACCACCTTCCGCGACGCCCACCAGTCGCTGCTCGCCACCCGGGTCCGCACCAAGGACCTGCTCGCCGTCGCCCCGGTGGTGGCGCGCACCCTGCCCGAACTGCTCTCCCTGGAGTGCTGGGGCGGTGCCACCTACGACGTCGCCCTGCGCTTCCTCGCCGAGGACCCGTGGGAGCGCCTGGCCGCCCTGCGGGAAGCCGTACCGAACATCTGCCTGCAGATGCTGCTGCGCGGCCGCAACACCGTGGGCTACACGCCGTACCCGACCGAGGTGACCGACGCCTTCGTCCAGGAGGCGGCGGCCACCGGCATCGACGTCTTCCGCATCTTCGACGCGCTGAACGACGTCGCCCAGATGCGGCCCGCCATCGACGCGGTGCGCGAGACCGGGACGGCCGTCGCGGAGGTCGCCCTGTGCTACACCGCCGACCTGTCCGACCCGTCCGAGCGGCTCTACACCCTGGACTACTACCTGCGCCTGGCCGAGCAGATCGTCGAGGCGGGTGCGCACGTCCTGGCCGTCAAGGACATGGCCGGCCTGCTCCGGGCGCCCGCCGCGGCGACCCTGGTGTCGGCCCTGCGTCGGGAGTTCGACCTGCCGGTCCACCTGCACACCCACGACACCTCCGGCGGTCAGCTCGCCACCTACCTCGCCGCGATCCAGGCCGGAGCGGACGCGGTCGACGGGGCGGTGGCGTCCATGGCCGGCACCACCTCGCAGCCGTCCCTGTCGGCGATCGTCGCGGCGACCGACCACTCGGAGCGGCCCACCGGCCTCGATCTCCAGGCCGTCGGCGATCTCGAGCCGTACTGGGAGAGCGTCCGCAAGGTCTACGCCCCCTTCGAGGCGGGCCTGGCCTCACCCACCGGCCGGGTCTACCACCACGAGATCCCCGGCGGGCAGCTCTCCAACCTGCGCACCCAGGCCATCGCCCTGGGCCTGGGCGACCGCTTCGAGGACATCGAGGCGATGTACGCCGCCGCCGACCGGATGCTCGGCCGCCTGGTGAAGGTCACCCCCTCGTCGAAGGTGGTCGGTGACCTGGCACTGCACCTGGTGGGCGCCGGGGTCTCCCCGCAGGACTTCGAACAGGATCCGGACCGGTTCGACATCCCCGACTCCGTCATCGGCTTCCTGCGCGGCGAACTGGGCACCCCGCCCGGCGGCTGGCCGGAGCCCTTCCGGACCAAGGCACTGCGCGGCCGCGCCGACGCCAAGCCCGTGCGGGAACTGACCGCCGACGACCGTGCCGGACTGGCGAAGGACCGTCGGGCCACGCTCAACCGGCTGCTGTTCTCCGGTCCGGCCCGCGAGTTCGAGACCCACCGCCAGACCTTCGGCGACACCAGCGTCCTGGACAGCAAGGACTTCTTCTACGGGCTGCGCCCCGGCAAGGAGTACACCGTCGACCTCGACCCCGGGGTGCGGCTGCTCATCGAGCTCCAGGCCGTGGGTGACGCCGACGAGCGCGGCATGCGCACGGTGATGTCCACCCTGAACGGTCAACTGCGGCCGATCCAGGTCCGCGACCGAGCGGCGGCCTCCGACGCCCCGGTCACCGAGAAGGCCGACCGGACCGACCCCGGCCATGTCGCGGCGCCGTTCGCCGGAGTGGTGACCCTCGCGGTCGCCGAGGGCGACGAGGTGGAGGCGGGGGCCACGGTGGCCACCATCGAGGCGATGAAGATGGAAGCCGCGATCACCGCCCCGAAGTCCGGCACGGTGAGCCGGCTGGCCATCAACCGCATCCAACAGGTGGAAGGCGGCGACCTCCTCGTGGAACTCGCCTGACCCGACCGCAGACCGTGGAGGCCCTCCTGCGTGTACTGGGCCGCGGTGAGCCCGCCCCCGCGCTGGACGGCGGTCTCGTCCAGCCGTACACCAGGAGGGCCGGCCGGGCAACCGGAACTCATCCAAGGCCCGGAGGCTCGCTCAGGTCGACGGCGCGCAGGGCCGCCGCCAGAGCCGGTTCGTCGCCGACGTCGAGGGCGGTGTCGGCCAGTTTGATGACGTGTTCGTCGCCGTGCGCCAGCGCCCGTTCGAAGACCTCGTCGGGGGTGAGGGACCCCGGCGGGGTGTACGCGACGGGGGAGCGCGGCGCGTACATCGCGGTCACCGCCGCGGACGCCGTCCAGGCGGCCCGCAGACTCGGTACCCACAGGGCCCGCGGCAGGGCGGGCATGCTGCGCAGCACGGCGTTGGGGGCCGTGGCCGCGTGGACCAGCATGGTCTCCTCGCCGTGGCCGTGGGTGGCGTAGCGGTGGGTGGCGGCCCGCACCAGTTCGCCGAGTCGGCGGCGGGCTTCGTCCGGGTCCGTGACCGTGGCCGCCCACACCGGCAGGCCCGTGACCCGGGGGAGCCGGTCGGCGAAGCCGCCGTCCTGTGCGGCGAGCGGCCTCACCGCGTCCAGGGCGGCGGCCGCGCTGCCGGAGCCGGGCAGCGGTGCCGGGTCCGCGATGGGGCGGTGGCGGGCGGCCCAGTAGCCGAGGCCGTGCCCGAGTTCGGCCAGGCGCGGCCCGGTGGCCTCGCCGGCCAGGAGCGTCCGCACGGCGTGTCCCACCCGGATGACCGGATGGGTGGAACCGCCATACAGGCCGGGCAGGAGCCGGGGCCACCACTCGGTGAGCACCTCACGCCAGGGACGTTCGGCCAGATCACGGCCGAAGTAGCCGATCCAGTCGGCGGCGCGGCGGGAGTCGCCGAGCGCCGAGGGCCAGTTGACGGCCGTGACCGGCTCGCTCCCGGCCGGGAAGTCCTCGAGCTTGCGCGCGTACAGGTCGAGCCACCGGTGGACCGCACTGGCCCGCCCGTGCGTGGTCAGGGCTTCCACGGCCATCGGCGCGTGATTGGTGAGCCGGCCGAGCCGCTCCGGTCCGAAGGTGTGCAGTCGCTGGAGAGCCTCGTCGAGTGTGCCTGTCGTGTCCATGGACGGGACGTTAGGCGCGGCGCCACGGCGGGGTAACGGGCCGCAGACCTAGGACCGATGAGACCGGCCCCGACTGACTACGTTTCCGGTGTCGCGGTGCGGCTGCGCACCGGGTGCTTGCTCAGGACGGAGACCCGGTTGAAGGCGTTCATGGTGATCGCCACCCAGATCACGGCGGAGATCTCGTCCTCCGACAGCACGGAGCGCGCGAGCGCGTACGCGGTGCTCTGCGCGTCGGCGTCCGTGGGCAGGGTGGTGACCTCGGCGAGTGCCAGCGCGGCGCGCTCGCGCGGATGGAACAGTTCGGTGTCGCGCCAGGCGGCCAGCACGCCCAGGCGCTGTGTGGTCTCGCCGGCGCGCAGCGCCCGCGTGGTGTGCAGACTGAGGCAGAACGCGCAGGCGTTGAGCTGGGAGACCCGGATGTTGATCAGCTCGACGAGGACGCGGTCCAGACCGGCGTCGGCCGCGACCTCGCGCACCGCCCCGGCCGTGGCCGCCAGCGCGCGATAGGCGGCCGGGCTCTGCTTGTCGACGAACACCCGCTGGTCCGTGCTCTCCGCTGCCGTCCGGATCACGTGAACTCCTTCATCGCGCTGTGTCTGAACCTCTGTTCCCATCATCCATGATTGTTGAAAAGTGTAGTTTCATCGGCCGGCCGGACGCGGTCCCTCGCCCATCGCCGTGAGCTGCAGCCGCAGCGCCAGCCGCACCCGGGGCGAGGACAGGTCCACCGGGGCCACTTCGTCGAGCTTGCGCAGCCGGTAGCGCAGCGTGTTGGGATGGATCCGCAACAGCCGCGCGGCGCTCTGCGGGTCACCGAAGTGGTCCAGCCAGGCCGCGAGCGTCGCGCGATACGGCGTGCCGTGCTCCTCGTCGTGCGCGCGCAGCGCGGCGAGCGGCCCGCCGAGCAGGCCCGTGTCGATCCCGACGGCCGCCGTGGCACGCTCCACGACGACGGCGTCCCAGGCGTCCTCCATCAGGACGATCCCCGTCCGGTCGGGGATCGGGAGCCGGCCGGTGCGGATCAGCCGGTGGAGTTCGCCGGCCTCCGCGGTGGCACGGGGCAACTGGTCGGGGGAGCGGGCGGGGCAGCCCGCCGCGGCATACAGATCCGGGTCATGGGTGTGGACCTCACGCAGCACATGCCGAAGCCAGTCCAGGGTGCCCGCACCGGCATCGGCCATACCCCCGGCGGTGACGGGGCGTCTGCCCCGCGGCCGTTCGGCGACCAGGCCGAACAGCAACCCGTCGAGGTCGGTCAGCAGGGGCTGGTGCCAGCCGAAGCGGAGGGCGACCGATTCCCACAGGTCCAGTTGCCTGCGTATGTCGGTCCCGTCGGGGGATCCGAAGGCCACCACCCGCCAGGGACCCGCCGGCAGCGCGGGCGCGGCGCCCGGTCCGGGAACGACCGGTCCGGGTGCGGCGCCCGGACCGGTGCCGGAAGCGGCACCCTCGCGCAGGGCCACCCGCAGCTGACCCGTCGAGACCCGCCGTGCGATACCGGCCTCGGCGCGCAGCCGCAGCAGATGCAGGGCCAGGACCGAGGCCACGTCGCTGAGCTCCCGGATGCGTTCCGGGGGGACCTGGGAGCGGACCACCGCCCAGATCGAACCGAGCCACTCACCGCCGGCCCGTACCGGGATGATCAGCCGGGGCAGGGTGCCGTCGGGGCCGGCGGGGGTCCAGATGGGCTCGCTGGAGCGGGCGAGCCTGCGGAAGACGCCGCCGGCCCGGAAATGGGTGAGGGTTTCCGGGGGCACACGCCGACCCACGATGGTGGAGACGCGCGCCGGATCGGTCGTGTCCTGCCGCGCGGAGTAGGCGAGGACCCGGGACTGCGCGTCCTCCACCGTCACCGGCGCGTCGATGATCTCGGCTGCCGCGTCGGCCAGCGCGAACAGGTCGGCGTGCGGTCCGGGACTGCCGAGGCGACTGGTGTCGGGCGCGGAGGCCCGGTCGATGACGCCGCGCAGCAGCCAGACGACATGCGCCCACGACGTGTGCGGCTGCAGCTCGACCAGCGCGGGGCCCGCCAGCTCGCGGGCGGCACGGGCCACCTGCGGATCACCGGCGAAGGGGCCTTTGAGCACGACGCCCCCGGCCGCCGCCCGGGCGGCCCGTTCCAGCAGGGCGACGGCCCCGTCCCGGTCGGCCACGCCCACCCCCAGGACGAGCTCTCCCGGCTGCCCCACGGCATCCCCGGGCTCGGCCAGGGCGACGTCGTGCACTTCGGCGTCCCGGGCCGCCACGACGGTACGGAGGAATCCGGCGCCCAGGGAATCCACCAGATCGGTGACCGTGATCACCATCGGCCTCCCGCGGTGCGACGGCAGCAGCTCATGAGCGGGGTCATGCCCCCATTGTGACCCGGAGGCATGGTTCCCGGTGCACCACGTGTACGGCTCCGATTGGCCGTACAGCACAAAGACAACGGCACGGCCCGGGCTCACCATCGAAGACACCACCGCCTTGGAGAAGAGGTTTCGCATGACCCGCCCCGCCTCGCCCGCGCACTCCGGCCCCCGCTCCGTCGCCGTCGTCGGTGCCGGCATGGTCGGACTGTCCACCGCCTGGTTCCTTCAGGAGCGAGGCGTTGACGTCACCGTGTACGACCGCGACGGGGTGGCCGCCGGCTCCTCCTGGGGCAACGCCGGATGGCTGACCCCCGGCCTGGCGACGCCGCTGCCCGAGCCCGCGGTCCTCAGCTACGGCGTACGCGCGGTCCTCAGCCCGTCCTCCCCGGTCTACGTCCCGCCCAGCGCCAACCCCGGCCTGCTCAGGTTCCTCGCGGGATTCGCCCGGAACAGCACCGCGACACGGTGGCTGCGGGCGATGCGCGCGCTCGTCCCCATCAACAGCCTGTCGTTGTCCAGCTTCGACGCGCTGGCCGAAGGCGGCGTCGAGGCGCGGACCCTCGACGCCAAGTCCTTCCTCGCGGCCTACCGCACGGCAGGGGAACGTCGGGTCCTGCTGGAGGAGCTCGAACAGATCCACGCCGCCGGACAGCGCATGGAGTTCGACGTCCTCGATGGCGACGAGGCCCGGGGGGTCGAGCCGTCCCTCTCGAACGAGATCGGCGCGGCGATCCGTCTGCACGGCCAGCGCTACATCGACCCCGGACACTTCGTGCACGCCCTGGGCGACGCGGTCCGTGCCCGGGGCGGCGAGATCCTGGAGAGGACGGAGGTCACCGATGTGCGGGACGCGGCCACCGGTGTCATCGTCCGGACCGGTGACGGCCGGGACCGGCGCTTCGACGCGGTGGTCCTGGCCACCGGAGCCTGGCTCGGTCGCCATGCCAGGAAGTTCGGGGTCCGCTCCCTCGTACAGGCCGGGCGGGGGTACAGCTTCAGCGTCCCGATCGAGCACGTGCCGTCCGGCCCCGTCTACTTCCCCGGCCAGCGCGTCGCCTGCACACCGCTCGGCGACCGGCTGCGCGTCGCCGGAATGATGGAGTTCCGCAAGCCGGAAGCACCCCTGGACGCGCGCCGGATCAACGCCATCGCCGAGGCGGCCCGCCCGCTGCTGCGCGGCGCCGACCTGGACGCCCGCAAGGACGAGTGGGTCGGCTCGCGCCCCTGCACGACCGACGGACTGCCCCTGATCGGGGCCACCCGCTCCCCCCGGGTCTTCGCCGCCGGCGGACACGGCATGTGGGGCATCACCCTCGGCCCGGCCACCGGACAGCTGCTCGCCGAGACGATGGTCACCGGCGCACGCCCCGCGCAGCTCGCGCCGTTCGACCCGCTGCGCTGACCGGCCACCGGCCGGCGGGGCGGGAACACCCGCCCCGCCGGACCTAGTTGGGCGGGGTCGGTGTGTCGTGGGTCCGGTACATGGCCTGTACGTCGAGCGCCAGCTGGACCGTCGGCCCGACGACGGCGATGCCGCGGGCGAGCATGGAACGCCAGTTGAGGGTGAAGTCCTCGCGATGCAGTTCGGCCTTCGCGAGGGCGGCGCAGCGCAGTTCCTGCTCGTAGCCGCCGTTCACGGCGCCGAGATACTCGGTGTCGAGGCCCACCGAGCGACTGGTGCCGTGCATCGTGAGGGTGCCGTGCACGGTCCACTTGGAGCCGCCGTGGTAGGCGAACCGAGTGCTGGTGAAGTCGATGTACGGGTAGTTCTCGACGTCGAGGAAGTCGGCCGACCGCAGGTGGTTGTCGCGGGTCTGGTTGCCAGTGGTGATGCTGGAGGCGTCGATGCGCACCGAGACCTGGGAGTCGCCCATGTTCTCCGCGACCCGGATGCCGCCCTCGAACCGGGTGAAGCGGCCGTGGACATGAGCCATGCCCACGTGCTTGGCGATGAACCGGATCGCGGTGTGCGGAGGGTCGAACACCCAGGTGCCGGCGGGCGGCAGCTCCAGCTGGCGTCCGGGCTGCAGCACGACGCGTGCGGGGGCGAGAGCCACCCCGGCGACTATGTCGACGGTCTCGCGGGCGGGTGACAGGCCCTCCGCCGCCAGCATCACGCTGTACCTGCCCGGAGGCAGGACCGCCATGTAGTAGCCGTACGGGTCGGTGGTGCCGCGGGCCGCGACGCGGTGGCTGTCCAGCGCGGTCACCGTGACCTCGGCCGCGCCCAGCGGCTGCCCCAGGGCGTCGACGGCCTCGCAGCCGAACGCCCCCGCGCCGGCCGGCAGGGGGACCGAGAGGCCTGGCGCAGCGCCGGAGGCGCCCTGCGGGCGCAGGCGCCGCAGCAGTCCGAGGACCATGGTGTTCACCTTTCTTCACGCATGTTTCCGCCTGGCCCGTACGGCACGCCGTGTTCGCGGCTGCCAAGAGCCAGGGGTTCAGGACATCAGTACGAGGGGGATGGCCTGTCATCGATCCTAAAGCCGTCGGAAGAGGAGAGTGACTGCTCCCGACGTCAGAGCGGGTGCCGGACGGCGCCGGATGAGTCACCGGGGAAGCGGTGTCATGAGGGCAATGTGCTGATTTGCAGGGGAGCTTCTTTGCAGTGCCGCTCCGGCAAATGGTGGGAACGTGTAGGGGCGTCCATGCGTCACTCGCGATTTCGGTGCACATTGCACACGATCCGCGCACGCGCCGTCGGAGTCGCCCGGGCCGATGAGTTCTCGCGCGTCCCGTGGTCCAAGCAGAAGGCGAGGGAAAGGCGTTTTCCCCGCCCGGGAGAGGAGCGCGGACGATGAAGCTCACGCTGACGCAGTTTCTGACACTGGACGGCGTCTACCAGGGCCCGGGATCCCCGGACGAGGACACCAGTGGCGGATTCACCCGGGGCGGCTGGTTCGTGCCGTATCTGGACGAGGCGTTCGAACGGATGGCCGCCGCCTGGCTCGGCCAGGCGGACGCGTTGCTGCTGGGCCGCCGTACCTATGTGGGTTTCGCGCGGGACTGGCCGAAGATGACCGAGCCCCCCTTCGGCCCGCTCATGAACGGCCTGCCGAAGTACGTGGCGTCCCACAGCCTGACCGAGGCCGGGTGGAACCCGACCACGATCCTCTCCGGTGACGTCCCCGCCCAGGTCGCCGACCTGAAACGACAACCCGGCCGCGAGCTCCAACTCCACGGCAGCGCCCGGCTGGCCCGGTCCCTCCTGGCCGCCGGCCTGATCGACGAACTGCGCCTGGTCGTCGCCCCCGTGGTGCTGGGCGCCGGCCGCCGCCTCTTCCCGGACCGCGGCGCCCCGGCCGGCCTGAGCCTCGTCCACCACGAGGCGACACCACACGGACTGGCGGTCCACGTCTACGAATCGACCGGACGACCCGAGTACGGAACCTACGGAGCCGGCGCATAGGGGACCGCCGGGCGCACGGCACGGCGAAGGTCCTCGCCCCGGGCCCGGCCTGTGAGGGGGTGTGACCGGGCGGGGCGAGGACGGCTGCGTGCTGCGGGGCTCACCGGGCAGGTCGGGGGACGCCGGTTCAGTCCTGCAGGCGGTACTCGATGATCGCGCCCGGGTTCTCCAGGGGGTCGGACACCGGACTGCCCTGCGCGTCACGGACGGGGCCCGCGGAGTCGGTCGCGACGAAGAGGGACCTGCCGTCGGCGCTGAACTCCGTGTCACGGAAGCGGTTGTGCTCCATGAAGAGCTCGGTTACCTTGCTGACGCCCTGGCCTCCCGGTGTGAGGTCGACGCGGTAGACGGTGCCGTCCTTGAGGGTGGTCATCACCAGGGAGTTGTTCCAGCCCGGGATGCCCTTGCCGGTGGCTTCGGCGGACTTCCTGGACATCCCGTAGTGCTCGAAGCTGGAGGGCGCGATGGTGGGCCAGCACAGGGACCATTCCTCGCCCCGTGCGCACCTGGGGTTCTGGAAGTTGAAGTCCGAGCCCACGGTGCCGAAGGTGTGGATCGGCTGGACGAAGGGCTGCTTGAAGTCGGTCTCCTGCTGGACGGGGACCGTCTTGGGGATCTCGAAGTTGCTGAAGGTCAGCTCGTCGCACGGCGTCGGCCACGAGGCGGACCAGTTGGCGTAGACGTAGGCCTTGTCGTCGCGGTAGCCCGAGACGTTCGGCCAGCCGTAGTTGCCGCCCTTCTTCAGGATGTTGATCTCGTCGTCGGTCTTCGGGCCCTGCTCGTTCGAGTAGAGCGTGCCGTCGGGGCCGAAGGCCAGGCCCTGCGCGTTGCGGTGCCCGTAGGTGTAGACGTGGCTGCGCACGCCGCCCAGGACCGGGTTGTCCGAGGGGACCGAGCCGTCGGTGTTCAGCCGCAGGGTCTTCCCCTGGTAGGCGATCCAGTCCCTGCCCTGGACTTCGTGGGCGGTGGGCAGCCGCATGGCGTAGCTGGGCTTGCAGGTGTTCCCGAACTGGTTCACCCCCTGGTCACCGATGGTGTAGTACAGCTTGCCGTCGGGACCCAGGCGCAGCCGCGCCGACTGGTGGTCGTTGCTGGCCGGCATGCCGGCGATGACGGCCTTCGGGCTGTGCAGCCGCTTTTGGACGGGGTCGTAGGTGTAGCGCTCGATCTTGGTGCGGGCCTGCACGGCCGGGGTGGGGTCGATGTCGTTGGTGTAGGAGATGTACGCGTACACCTCGCCGGTCCCGCGCCGTTGCTCGATGGCGAGACCGAGCACACCGTCCTGCCCGCCCTCGCTGTGGACGGCCTGCGGCAGGCTGAGCAAGGTGGTCTTGGCACCGGTCTTCGGGTCGACCCGGGTGACCTTCTTGCCGGTCTTCTCGGTGACCCACAGGGATCCGTCGGGAGCCCGCACGACCTCGTAGGGGTCTTGCAGGCCGGTGGCCACGACACGCTTGGCGAACATGCCCGAGGCGGGCGGTGTGCCGGTGCGGGCGGGAGGGGAGACGGCGTCGGAGTCCGAGGTGCCGGAGGGGTCTCCGCCGGTGACGGCGGCGCCGGTGAGGGAGGTGCCGAGGGCCAGGGCGAGTGCGGTCGCCACCGGCCCGCGCAGTATGTGGTGCATGCGGTTCCTTCCAGTGAGGTTGCCCCTGCCCGAGCATCGCCTGGAGTAATCGATTCAGCACTCCGGGTGTCGCGGCGTTCCGCCGTTCAGGTGGCGGGGCGTCGTGGCCGGGAGGCGGGACATGCGCGAGAACCCGCCCGGTCGACGTCCGGGCAGGCATGAAGGACCGCCCCACCCGGACGAGTTGAGGGCCGGAGTGCCGGGGTGTCGCTGTGCGTGGTGGCCGGCCCGGCGGTAAACCCAGGTTTCGGTGGCGCCCGAGGGGCGCCACCGGTGTTCACCCGATCCGAGTGCGAGGAGCACCCCCGCATCGTGGTTCGCCCGGATGGCTAGACTGCACCGGCAGTGCCGTACCGCCGCGCCGACCGCCCAGGAGTGTCCCGTGACCCACCGCTTCTCCTCGTGAGTCAGGGGTTCCGCATGGCAACGAACCGTACGGCCAAGAGCATCGCCACCCGTCAGCGATTCGTCGACGAGGCCCTGCGCCTCTTCAAGGAACAGGGCTACGAGCGCACGTCCATGGCCCAGATCGCGGCCGCGGCCGGCAGCAGCCGGGCCAATCTGTACCTGTACTTCAACAGCAAGTCCCAGATCATCAGGGCCCGCATGACCGAGATCGAGGCCGAGGTGGCCGAGCTCTACGCCGTACTGGACGGGATGCCGAGGCACACGCCCGAGGCCATGCGGGAGTGGGTGGGCACCGCCCGTGAGATGTGGCTGCGCTACGCCACCGAGTTCGAGGCCGTCAACCAGGCCATGGCCATCGACCCGGACGTACTCGAGGAATGGCTGGGCCTGATCAGGCGCGTCTCGTCGGCCCACGCGTCGCTCCACCTGGACGGTGCGACGGAGGACGAACGGATGGAACGCGAAGTGCACATGGCCACGCTGATGATGAGCCTGGAACGCAACTTCTACTTCCTGTACATCCGCGGCCACAAGGAGCGGGAGGAGCTGATCCTCACCTCACTGGCCCGGCAGTGGGCCCGGTTGTTCGGCGACTGACCGGACACAGCACTCCGTCGGGAAACCCGGCGAACGGACTTCCCGACGGAGTGGGGAGCGGGTGAACGGCCCGGCTCAGCCGCCCAGCACCAGTCGTGGGCAGTCGGCCGCGGCCCGGGACACGCAGATCAGCATGGTCCTGCCGGCCTCCTGCTCCGACGGGGTGAGGATCGAGTCCCGGTGGTCGGCCCGGCCGGAGACGATGGGCGTCTCGCAGGTGCCGCACGTACCGGTCTTGCACGAGGAGACCACCGGGAGCCCGGCCTTCTGGGCGGCCTCCAGGATCGTCTCGTCCGCGCCGACCTCGACGACCGTCCCGGACTCGGCGAACTCCACCTGGAACGGTGTGTCGGGAACGGTCCGCACCACGGGCTTCGGGGCGAACCGCTCCATGCGCAGCGAGTTCTTCGGCCAGTGGGCGGTGTTCTCCTCCACGGCCCGCAGCAGCGGCTCGGGACCGCACGCGTAGACGAGCGTCCCCTCGCGCACCTCACCGAGCAGACCGGGCAGGTCGATCAGCCCGAGCTCGTCCTGGGGGACCACCGTGACGCGGTCGCCGTGGACGGCCAGCTCGTCGCGGAAGGCCATCGACGCGTGCGTGCGCCCACCGTAGACGAGGTCCCACTCGGCGCCGGCCCGCTCGGCCTCCCGGATCATGGGCAGGATCGGGGTGACACCGATGCCGCCCGCGATGAACAGGTAGCGGGGCGAGGGCAGGAGCCGGAAGTTGTTGCGCGGCCAGGACACGGTGACCCGGGATCCGACCGTCAGCGCGTCGTGCACCGCCGCCGACCCGCCCCGGCCGGCCTGCTCCCGCAGCACGCCGATGCGGTAGGAGGTACGGTCCTGCGGGTCGGAGGACAGCGAGTACTGACGTACCCACGGCTCACCGTCCCTGCCCGGCACATGGACGTCGACATGGGCCCCGGCCTTCCACGGCGGCAGTTCCCCGCCGTCCGGATGGCTCAGGGTCAGGGCGACGACGCCGTCCGAGGCCTCGGTGCGCTCCGTCACCTCCAGGCTGAGCGTGCGCACGGTCCGCGTCCGGGAACGCTCGACGTCCGCGACGTCCCAGCGCACCTGCAGCGAGCGGCGCACCGGGAGCAGGGCCATGCGCAGGAAGTCGAGCTCGTCCGTGTCGTCCGGGCGCAGCGACGGCAGCCGCTCGAAGAGCACCCGCAGTCCCGTGGCGCCCTGGACACGGGCCAGGGGGTTGCCCAGGCAGGTGTGCCGTCCGGCCGTGAAGGCCAGGTGACCGGTGGGGTCGGGGCGGTGGATGTCGAACTCGAAGGGCCGCTCGACGTGCTCGGGATCGGTGTTGGCCGAGGCCAGCGCGACCCACACCATGTCACCGGCCGAGATGCGCACACCGGACAGTTCCACGTCCCGTGTCACCCGGCGCGAGGTGAACGTCGAGGACGGGCGCCGCCGCAACGTCTCCTCGAAGACCCGGGGCCAGAGCTCCGGTTCGGCGAGCGCGTCCTCGAGCGCCTGCGGGTTCTGGGACAGGAAGAGCACCGCGTTGGTCATGGCCTGGGCCGTGGTGTCCGTGCCGGCCGCGGCGAACTCGGAGACGTGCAGGGCGATCTGGGGCGTGGGCAGCGCGTACGAGCCGTCCTTCGCCCGGGCCGACGCCATCACGGAGATGATGTCGTCGGCGTCGGAGTCGCGCCGCGCGTCGACGATGGCACGCAGCTTCAGGTTGGCCTCGACGAAGCGGTCCCACACCTGGGACCGCGCCGGCTCGGGCAGCGGCTCGTGCGCGGACGACAGCACGGCGAACAGGTCGTCGCGCAACTGCCGCAGCATCGCCTCGTGTTCGTAGCCGAGACCCAGCAGCGCCATGATGGTCTGGGTGGTCAGCTCCAGCGAGTACTCCTCGAGCAGGTTCGCGCAGCCGTTGTTCTCGAACCGGTCGATGATGCGGTGCGCCCTGGCCTCGATCTCGGGCTGCAGCCGGTCCATGCGCTCCTTGACGAAGCCCCGCTGCGCCACGGACCGCGTCTCGGTGTGCCCGGGCGGATCCTGCCCCACGATCATCTTCGACACGAGATCCGGCGGGTAGACCTCCCGGTGCTTCGCCGGCACGTCCGCGGCCGAGTTGGCGGCCGAGGAGTAGGTCTGCCAGTCCGACAGGACGGTGAGGCAGTCCTCCCGCCGCGTGACGATCCACGCGTTCAGGTGCGGGTACCAGAACACCGGCGAGGTGTCCCGGACCGCGGCCAGATGAGCGGCCGGGTCCCGGTAGTAGTCGTCACCCATCGCGTCGAAACCGTGGGCGACGGGGCAGCGGCCCACGGGACGGGCCTCTTCCTGCAGTGACGTCATGGCCTGGTCCTTTCGCGGGTCAGACGCTGGTCGCCGCGGAGGCGGCGATCGAGGAGAGCTTCTGGAAGCGGGCGACGTTGTCGCCCTCGTCCATCACCCCGGAGGAGAGGAAACAGAAGGACATGCCCGAGACCGGGTCCACCCACAGCAGGGACGAACCGGCGCCGTAGGAGCCGAAGGTGCGCGGCGAGACGAACGGTCCGAAGAAACGGGCGTGCGTCCCCGTGCCGGCGAGGGCCATGCCCAGGCCCATGTTGCCCGGCGGGAGGTCCCACTTGCGGGCGGCGGCGACCATGCCGTAGAGGTCGTTGATCTGGTCGCCGGTCTGGTTGGTCGTGGCGAAGTCCAGCACCGACTCACCGATGAGCTGCTCCCCGGAGCCGGTGCGCCCCTTGTTCCGCAGCATCTCGGTGAACGCGAAGACGTCGTCGATGGTGGACACCGCGCCGACCCAGGGCATCTCGGCGTCCTCGCGGTCGATGACCTCGTTGAGGCACTCGATGTCCTCGGGCTTGAGCCAGGAGTCGTTGGCGACGATGACCTTCAGCGGAACGCCCAGGTCACGCCATTCGGCGGGCATCCCGAACCTGGTGTGCGTCATGCCGACGGGGCCGAAGACCTTCTCCTGCATGAGCTCCCGGAACGATCCGGCACCGTAGGCGCGGCGGGCCATCTCGCCCATCAGCGCGTGGTTGATGGCCGCCGAGTAGTTCAGGTTCGTGCCCGGTTCGTGCACGACGTCGACGCCGGCCAGCGCCTCGATGACGTCGGCGAGTACGGCGAAACCCTCCGGGCCCAGCCCCGGGTTGGGCGTCGCGGGCATGCCGGCGCGATGGGTGAGCAGGTGGGCGAGGTTGATCCGGTCCTTGCGCGCCGCGCGGAACGGCTCGGTGCCGAAGAACTCGGGAATGAGGTCGACGACGCGGGTCGACAGCATCAGCCTGCCCTCGCTGAGGGCCCGGAAGACCAGGGCGTTGGTGAAGCCCTTGGACATGGACAGGATGCGGTAGACGTCCTCGCGCCGGGTCGGGCGGCCGGTCAGGACGTCGGCCAGTCCGTAGCTGCCGCGCAGGGCGATCTCGCCGTGGCGGGCCACGATGACGTTCGCCCCGTGGTACGCGCCGCTCTCGATGTCCGCGCGGATGGTGTCGTCCAGGACCTCGAGGAAGCGGCGCTCGACGCCGGGTGTCTCGGTGAGGGCGACCGTGGGCTCCGGGGCCTCGGTGTGCTGCACTGGATCTTCTCCGTCCGGTTGTCGATGGGGGGTCAGAGCATGAGGGCGCCGCCGGAGGGCGCCAGCGTCTGACCGGTGTAGTGGCCCGCCGCGTCGGAGGCGAGGAAGAGGACCGTCCGGCCGATCTCCTCGGGCTCGGCCAGACGCTTCAGCGGCTGGAGGGAGAGCAGTGCCTGGACGTGGTCGTCGCCGGATGCCGTGAGCATGGCCGTCCTGATGCCGGCCGGTGCCAGCGCGTTGACCCGGATGTCGAAGGGGGCGAGCTCCGCCGCCACCGCCTTGGTGAGGCCCACGACCGCGGCCTTGGACGCCGGGTAGTAGGCGGGCATCGGCAGGCCGATGAGCCCCGCGACGGAGGCGAAGTTGATGATCGAGCCGCTGCCGCTCTCCTTCATCAGCGGTACGGCGGCACGGATCGTGTAGAAGGTGCCGTTGAGATTGATCGCGACGACGCGGTCGAAGTCCTCGTCCGAGATGCCGTCCAGGAACTCGGGGTGGTAGGACTCGCCGCTCTTGAAGGACTCGGTCATCTTCTGGTTGATGCCGTCCACCCACGCCTGCTTGGCCTTGTTCGGTGTGGCGACACCGGCGGCGTTCACCAGGACGTGCAGACGGCCGTGGTCCTCCCGGACCCGGTCGAAGACGCGGTTCACGGCGGCGGAGTCGGAGACGTCCGTGGCATGACCTCGGACCCGCTCCAGACCGGCGAACTCGCGGTCGAGGTCCTCCTGCCGCAGGTCCATGCCGTAGACCGTGGCACCGGCTCCCGCCAGGGCCTTCACGGCGGCCAGGCCCATGCCCGAAGCCGCACCGGTGACGACCGCGATCCTGCCGTCGAGTTCCATAGTCGATCCCCTCGTCGTTGAGGTGTGACCTGCCGCTTTTCGGACAAGTCGTGCCTGTCGGCGGTGAAGTCCGGCCAACCTAACCAAGAATTTGACACCTGTCTAGGTTTGGTTTCCGTGGATGTCCGGGCGCCGGAATCCGGCAGTTCGCGCCGGGGAGGTGTCCTGGTCCGGTTCCACTGGACGGAAGAGAGTCCTGGCCGGGTGGCTCGCACGGACGCAGAATGTCGCCCATGTCCTCCTCGCGCATTCACAGCCGTACGCAGATCGGCATCGTCGGGGCCGGCCCCGCCGGCCTGATGCTCTCCCACCTGCTCGCCCGGGCCGGGATCGATTCCGTCGCGATCGACCTGCGCAGCCGCCGGGAGATCGAGGAGACCCACCGCGCCGGGATCCTCGAGCAGGACTCGGTCGACCTGTTGGTCGGCACCGGCGTCTCCGACCGGGTGCACCGCGACGGTTACCGCCACGACGGCATCGAGCTGGCGTTCGGCGGGGGCGGCCACCGCATCGACTTCCAGGGGCTGGTCGGCGCCTCGACCCAGCTCTACCCCCAGACCGACGTCTTCATCGATCTCGCCGACGCCCGCGAACGCGACGGCGGCGACGTCCGGTTCGGCGTCACCGACGTCGCGGTCGACGGCCTCACCTCCGACTCCCCGGTCATGCGGTTCACCGACGCCGACGGCACCCTTCACGAGGTGCGCGCCGACTTCCTCGTGGGCGCCGACGGATCACGCAGCCTGTGCCGCCGCGAGGTGCCGGAGGCACGGCGCACGCAGTACTTCCGCGAGTATCCCTTCGCCTGGTTCGGCATCCTGACCGAGGCGGCGCCCAGCGCGCCGGAGCTGATCTACAACCACTCGCCGCGGGGGTTCGCGCTGATCAGCCAGCGCACCGAGACCCTCCAGCGGATGTACTTCCAGTGCGACCCCGCGGAGGACGCCGCCACCTGGTCCGACGACCGGATCTGGGAAGAGCTCCAGTCACGCGTCGGGGCCAACGGCCACACGCTCAAGGAGGGACCCATCACCTCCAGAACCGTGCTGCCGTTCCGCAGCTTCGTCCAGGAGCCGATGCACCACGGTCGGCTGGTGCTCGCCGGCGACGCCGCGCACACCGTGCCGCCGACCGGCGCCAAGGGCCTCAACCTGGCTCTGGCCGACGTGCGGGTACTGGCCGAGGAGCTCGAGCGGGCGGTCGCGAGCGGTGACACCGTCCCGCTGGCGACCTACAGCGAGCGGGCCCTCGGCCGGGTCTGGAAGGCCCAGCACTTCTCCTACTGGATGACCACGATGCTGCACACGCTGCCGGGGGCCAGTCCGTTCGACGTCCGGCGCCAGGAGGGCGAACTGTCCGCGGTGACCGGCTCGACCGCGGGCTCGACCTACCTCGCCGAGGCCTACACCGGCTGGCCGGAAGGACGATGAACATGGCACCGCCCCGTCAGAACCCGACCGCCAACCAGCTCGGCACGGACGTCACCGGCCACCTGCCCGACCGCGCCGGCGTGCCCGGCACCGCGGGCTTCCGGCCCGAGGACGACGCCGTGTGGCGCCTGGCCGTCGACCACCTCCACGTGCGGAGCAACGACGGCCACACCGCCTACTCCTACGGCCTCGCCGCAGCCCTGTGCGACCTGCATCCCGAGGCCGACCGCGATGTGGTGCTGCCCGCGATCATCCTCCACGACACCGGCTGGTCGAGGGTGCCCGAGGACGAGGTGCTCGAGGCCATCCGCCCCGGCGGGGGCCGCCGCGACCTCGTCCTGCGCCACGAGAAGGAGGGCGCCGCGATCGCCGCGGACATCCTCGCCCGGCTCGGCCACGACCCCGAGCGGGCGGCCGAGATCGTCGAGATCATCGACGGTCACGACACCCGGCTCACCGCGCTCTCCCTCAACGACTCGCTGGTCAAGGACGCCGACAAGCTCTGGCGGCTCACCCCGCACGGCGTGGACACCGTCATGGACTGGTTCGGGCTGACCCGCGAGCAGGCGCACACGCTGATCGGCAGCCGGGTCCACGACCACCTGTTCACCGACGCCGCCCGCACCATGGCCCGCGCCCTCGCCGCGGTCGCGGCGATCGACAGCACGCCCCAGCGGATCGCGCTCGGCTGAGACGGGCAGGCGCCTTCGGCCGGGCCGGGACACATTCCTGCGGCCGACGCGCCGCGCCCCGCACGAGGCGCGGCCCGTCGGCCCGCGCGCCCCACGCGCCCCACGCGCCCCACGCGCTCGACGGGCCGCCCACCGTGCGCGACGATGGCACCCCGACGATCTCTGGAGGCTCCATGCGCGGTGATGGCCGCACGGTGACCTCGAAGGCGTTCGCGCTGCTCAGCGCCTTCGAGAGCGGTCCCAACGCGCAGTCCCTGAGCGTCCTCGCCGAGCACGCCGGCCTGCCCCTGCCCACCGCGCACCGTCTCGCGAAGGAACTCGTCGAGTGGGGCGCGCTGGAACGTGACGAACAGGGCCGCTACACCGTGGGCCTGCGGCTGTGGGAGGTCGCCCAGAACGCGGGCCGTCATCTGCGCGACACCGCGCGGCCCTATCTCCAGGACCTGTTCTCCCTCACCCACGAGACCGCGCACATCGCGATCAGGGACGGCGACGAGGCCCTCTACATCGACCGGATCTACGGCTCCACCCGGGTTCCACGCGCCTCCCGCGTCGGCGGGCGTCTGCCGCTGCACGCCACCGCGGTCGGCAAGGTGCTGCTGGCCCACGAGGAGGAGTGGGTGCGCGACGCGTACCTCGCCCACCGGCTCGAGGCGGCCACCCGGCACACCCATGTCAATCCCGGACGGCTGGCCGCGGAGCTGCGCAGGGTCCGCGACGAGGGCTACGCGACCACCCAGGAGGAGGTGCGCGCCGGGTCGTGCTCGATCGCCGTCCCGGTCCGTCTCGAACCCCACCCGGCCGCCATCGGCCTGGTCATGCTGTCGAGCGACGGGACCACGATGACCCGCCACCTGCCGGCCCTGCGAGGCATCGCGCGCCGCATCGAGGCGGCCGCCGCCCGCCCCCAGCCCAGCCTCGCCCGCATCCCGCGGCGGTCGGGCCGCGGACGCTCCTGACCCCGCGCGAGCCGCTTCCCGGAGCGGGAACCACTTCCGTCCAACGGAAGTCGCGCGTGGACCTCCCGAGGTCCCCGGGCCACGATGAGGTGGTCGTCACACGGCGACGTGATGAACAGGAGGCGGGATGACGTCGACCCAGACCCCGGCCGGCACGGCTCCGGGCTGTCCGATCCATCACGGCTACGAGCCGTTCGCCCAGGACGACCCGTTCCCGTCGTACGCAGCCCTCCGCGCGGAGAAGCCGGTGATGTACGACGAGCGGATCGGCTGCTGGGTGGTGAGCCGGTACGACGACATCAAGGCCGTTTTCGAGGACTGGGGGACCTTCTCCTCCGAGAACGCCCAGGCGCCGGTGCGCGAGCGCGGTCCGCAGGCGAAGCAGATCATGGAGGAGGGCGGCTTCACCGCCTACTCCGGCCTCTCCGCCCGGGTCCCCCCGGAGCACACCCGGATCCGCAAGGTCGCCGCCAAGGCGTTCACCCCGCGCCGGTTCAAGGTGCTCGAACCCGACATCCGCGCCAACGTCGTACGGCTGCTCGAAGCGATGCTGGCCCGCCCCGAGCGCCACGGCGACCTGGTGCGGGACCTGGCCTACGACGTACCGACGATCACGATCCTCACCCTGATCGGCGCCGACGTCTCGCAGATCGACACCTTCAAGCGATGGTCGGACTCCCGCTCGGCCATGACGTGGGGAGACCTCTCCGACGAGGAGCAGGTGCCGCACGCCCGCAACCTCGTCGAGTACTGGGCGGAATGCCGCCGGCTGGTCGCCGAGGCCCACGAGACCGAGCGGGACAGCCTGGTCGGCGACATGGTCCGGATGCAGGCCGAGGGCGACCCGATCAGCGACCACGAGATCGCCTCGGTCTGCTACTCACTGCTCTTCGCCGGACACGAGACCACCACCACACTGGTCTCCAACGCCCTGCGGGTGCTGCTCTCCCACCCCGACCAGTGGCGTCATGTCGTCGAGGACCCCCGTCGCATCCCCGGCGCGGTCGACGAGGTGCTGCGCTACAGCCCCTCCATCGTCGGCTGGCGCCGAAAGGCCCTGCGCGACGCCGAGATCGGCGGTGTGGCGGTCCCGAAGGGCGCCGACATCCTGCTGCTGATGGGTTCGGCCAACCGCGACGCGTCCCGCTTCGAGGACGGCGAGTCCTTCGACATCGGCCGGGCCAACGCCCGGGAGCACCTGTCCTTCGGATTCGGCATCCACTACTGCCTCGGCAACATGCTGGCCAAGCTCCAGGCGAAGATCACGCTCGAGGAGACCGCCCGCCTCGCGCCCGGCCTCCGCCTCGCCGACGACTCCGACATCCACTTCGGTGACAACCTCTCCTTCCGCGCGCCCGCCGCGGTCAGGGTGACTTGGGAGGACTGACCCGTGAACGACTCCATCGTCTTCTTCGACAGCGGCCACGCGCCGGCACTCGAACTGCTCGGCGGCAAGTGCGCCTCACTGGTCTCCATGACTGCCGCCGGCATGCCCGTACCGCCCGGATTCGCCGTGACCACGGCCGCCTTCGACCGCTTCGTCGACGGCAGCGGCCTGCGCGAGGAGATCCGGGCCGCCCTCGCCGAGATCGACCCCGACGACGTCGCGTGTGTCGACCGGGTGTCGGCGAGGATCCGGGCCGCGATCGAGTCCCGGGACGTCCCCGAGGAGATGCACGGCATGCTGCGGGACGCCTACGGCACCCTGATGTCGCGGTTCCCCGACGAGGTGCCGGTCGCGGTCCGCTCGTCCGCGACCGCCGAGGACCTCCCCGACGCCAGCTTCGCCGGCCAGCAGGACACCTACCTCTGGCTCACCGGCTACCCCGCCGTGCGGGAACACGTACGACGGTGCTGGGCCTCGCTCTACACCAGCAGGGCGATCACCTACCGGCTGCGCAACAACATCCCCGAGCAGGACCTGTCGATGGCCGTCGCGGTGCAGAAGATGGTCAACGCCCGCTCCTCGGGCGTCGCGATGACCCTCGATCCCGCCAACGGCGACCGCTCCAAGATCGTGATCGACGCCTCGTGGGGGGTCGGCGAGATGGTGGTCTCCGGACAGGTCACCCCCGACAACATCCTGCTCGACAAGGTCATGCTCACCGTGGTCGGCGAGCACCTCGGCGACAAGCACGCCGAACTCGTCCCCGACCCGCGGACCGGCTCGCTCGTCGAACGCGAGGTCGAGCCGGCCCGCCGCGCGGTGCGCTGCCTGACCGACGACGAACTGCTCGCCGTCGCGGCCCTGGCCAAGCGGGCCGAGAAGCACTACGGCTGCCCCCAGGACGTCGAGTGGGCACTCGACGCCGACCTGCCCGGCGGCGAGAACCTCCTGCTCCTGCAGTCCCGCCCGGAGACGGTGCACTCCGCAGCTCCGGCCGCTCCGGCCGCCCCCAGGGCCTCGGGCCCGGCCGGCTTCTCCATGACTGGTCTCACCTCCTCCCTCATTGGCCGCTGAGCCCGAACCGCAGAGGAACCCGCATGACCATCGAACAGACCATGAAGTCCTTCCCGAAGCCCTCGGAGATCGAGGTGCCCGCCGGTGCCGAGGGGTGGGAGGAGCTCTACCCCTACCACCTCGTCTTCGACAACGCCCCCGGCGGCGACGAGAAGTTCTGGTTCTGCGACAGCCAGCACTGGCCCACGGTGTTCAAGCCGTTCGAGACCATCGGCGGCGAGTTCGCGGTCAAGTGCCTCGGCCAGTACAACACCCGCCACCTGCTGATCCCGCCGGCGAACGGCATCGAGTTCAAGATCCATCTCGGCTATCTGTACATGAGCCCGGTGCCGGTGCCGGAAGGCGAGATCGCCGCCCGAATACCGGAGTTCGAACGCCGCGCCGGCCACTACTTCCAGAACTGGGACAGCCTGCTGGAGGCCTGGCACTCCAAGGTCCGCGCCACGATCGACGAGATGGAGGAACTCGAGTTCACGGCGCTGCCCGACGCCGTGCCGTTCGACGACATCGTCTCCGGCAAGGCCATGGACGGTTCCCAGGTGCTGATGGAGAACTACGACCGCCTGATCGCCCTGCTCTACCGCAACTGGCAGTACCACTTCGAGTTCCTCAACCTCGGATACCTCGCCTACCTCGACTTCTTCGGCTACTGCAAGGAGGTGTTCCCGGGCATCCCCGACCAGGCCATCGCGAAGATGGTGCAGGGCGTCGACATGGAACTGTTCCGGCCCGACGACGAGTTGAAGAAGCTCGCCGTCAAGGCCGTGGAGATGAAGCTCCAGGCAGCGTTCGCCGACCCCGACGACGTCGAGGGCACCCTGCTGGCGGTCCGCGACGCGGGTGGCGAGGAGTGGCTCGCGGCGTACGAGGCCGCGCAGGACCCGTGGTTCAACTTCACCGTCGGCAACGGCTTCTACGGCCACGACAAGTACTGGATGGAGCACCAGGAGATCCCGCTCGGCTACATCAAGGACTACATCCGGCGCGTCGACGAGGGGCAGGACATCATGCGGCCCGTCGACGCGCTGATCGCCGAGAAGGAGCGGATCGTCGGAGAGTACCGCGACCTGCTCCAGGGCGACGCACAGGAGCAGTTCGACGCCAAGCGCGGCCTCGCCGCCACCGCCTACCCCTACGTCGAGAACCACAACTTCTACATCGAGCACTGGACCATGGGCGTCTTCTGGCGCAAGGTCCGCGAGCTGGCCCGCGTGTTCACCGACGCCGGCTTCTGGGCAGAGCCCGCCGACATGCTCTACCTCAACCGCAACGAGGTGCGCGACGCGCTCTTCGACCTCGTCACCGGCTGGGCGGTCGGCGCCGAGCCGGCCGGACCGCACTACTGGCCGGCCGAGATCGAGCGGCGCCGCGGCATCATCGACGCGCTCTCGACCCGCCGTCCGCAGCCGGCGCTCAACACCCCGCCCGCCCAGATCACCGAGCCCTTCACGATGATGCTCTACGGCATCACCACCGACCAGGTCCAGCAGTGGCTGGCCGGGGACGAGGGCGGTGACGACGGTGCCATCACCGGCATGGCCGCCTCGCCGGGCGTGGTCGAGGGCGTCGCCCGCCTGATCACCTCCGCCGACCAGCTCGGCGAGGTACAGGACGGCGAGATCCTCGTGGCCACGATCACCGCTCCGTCCTGGGGCCCGATCTTCGGCAAGATCAAGGCGACCGTCACCGACATCGGCGGCATGATGAGCCACGCCGCCATCGTCTGCCGCGAGTACGGCCTGCCCGCCGTGACCGGCACCGGCTCGGCCTCGACCACCATCCGCACCGGCCAGCGCATCCGCGTCGACGGCACCGCCGGCCGTGTCGAGATCCTGGAGAGCTGAGCCACCATGTCGCTCCCCCACCCTCAGGCGCCCGCCCGCACCGTCCTCGTGACCGGTGCCGCGGGCGGCCTGGGCCGGGCCTTCGCCCTCGGCTTCGCCGGCCGTGGCTACCGCGTCGCCGTCGCCGACCTCGACACCGACGGCGTCAAGGAGACGGCCCGCCAGGTCCAGAACGCCGGGGCCGACGCCTGGCACGGACGCGTCGACGTCACGGACACCGACTCCACCGAGGAACTCGCCACGCGGGTCGCGGACTTCGGTGGCGGCCGGATCGACGTCCTCGTCAACAACGCGGCCGTGTACGGCACCGTCACCCGCTCGCCGCTCGAGGACATCGACCCCGCGGAATGGGACCTCGTGATGGCGGTCAACCTCAAGGGGCCGTGGCTGATGACCCGCGCCGTCAGCCCGTACCTGCCCGAAGGCGGCCGGGTCGTCAACCTCTCCTCGGCCACCGTCTACAGCGGCTCGGAGAACTGGGCGCACTACGTCGCCTCCAAGGGCGGTGTCATCGCGCTCACCCGGGTGATGGCCAAGGAACTCGGCCGCCGCTCGATCACGGTCAACGCGATCGCGCCGGGCTTCACACTCACCGAGGCGAGCCGCGGCCTGCTCGAGGACGCCGAGTCCTACGGCGTCGACCGCGGCTCCCTGCGGCGGGCCAGCCGGCCCGAGGACATCGTCGGTGCCGCGCTCTACCTCGCCGGCCCCGACAGCGACTTCGTCACCGGCCAGACCCTGGTCGTCGACGGCGGCCGTCAGTTCATCTGACCTCGATCCAGGAGGAAAGTCATGCCCCAGGTCACCTATACCGACCACACCGGTGCGTCCCGCACGGTGGCGGCCAACGTCGGCGACTCGGTCATGGAGACCGCGGTCCGCAACGGCGTACCCGGCATCGTCGCCGAGTGCGGCGGCTCCCTGTCCTGCGCCACCTGCCACGTGTACGTCGACCAGGACGGCCTCGCCTCGCTCCCGCCGATGGAGGAGATGGAGGACGAGATGCTCTGGGGTGCCGCCGAGGACCGGCAGGACAACTCCCGCCTCTCCTGCCAGCTCAAGGTCACCGACGGCTGCGACCTGCACGTGACCACCCCGACCACCCAGGTGTGAACGACCATGGCTGACGGACTGCTGATCATCGGCTCCTCGCAGGCCGGTGTATCGCTCGCCACCTCCCTGCGCGCGCTCGGGTACGCCGAGCCGATCACCCTGCTCGGCGACGAGAACCACCGCCCCTACCAGCGGCCCGCCCTGTCGAAGGAATGGCTGCAGGGCGAGATCACCGACGAGTCGCTGATGTTCCGCACCCAGGAGTACTGGGCCGAACACCGCATCGACGTGGTGAAGAACGAGCGCATCATCCGCATCGACAAGAACGACGACGGTTCGGGCGTCGCCCACTCCATGTCGGGCGCCGACTTCCCCTTCGACCGGCTGGCGCTGGCCGTCGGCGCGCGGGCCCGGCGGCTGCTGCTCGACGGCGTCGACCTGCCCGGCGTCCTCTACCTCCGCAGCGCCGACGACGCCCTCGAACTCAAGGCCCGGGTACCCGGAGTGCGCGACGTGGTCGTGATCGGCGGCGGCTTCATCGGCATCGAGGCGGCCGCGTCCCTGACCAGGATGGGCCGCTCGGTCACCCTGATCGAGGCGGCGCCCCGGCTGGTCCCGCGGGCCGTCGGCGAGGAGACCTCGGCACACCTCCTCGACCACCACCGGGCCGCCGGCATGGACATCGTGCTCGGCGCCTCGGTCCGCCGCATCGTGCCCCGCGGCGACCGGGTCGGCGGCGTCGAGCTCGCCGACGGCCGGACGGTCCCCGCCGACCTGGTGCTGGTCGGCGTCGGCGTCATCCCCAACACCGAACTGGCCGAATCGATCGGCCTGGTGTGCGACAACGGTGTTCGGGTCGACGAGTCCGCCCTCGCCTCCGACGGGGTCACCGTCGCCGTCGGAGACTGCGCGAACCTGCCCAACCCCGTCCCCGGCGCCCCCGCCGGCGACCGGGTGCGCTTCGAGAGCGTCAACAACGCCATCGAACAGGCCAAGGTGGCGGCCTACGCCATCACCGGCCGCCGCGAGGAGTACGCGGGCATCCCGTGGTTCTGGTCCAACCAGGGCGACATCAAGCTCCAGATCGCGGGGCTGTCCACCGGGCACGATCGCACGCTGGTCCGCGCCGACCCGGAGCGGGGAAAGCACTCGGTCCTCTACTACCGCGGTGATCGGATCCTGGCCGCCGACTGCGTCAACCACCCGCTGGACTTCATGGCGGTCCGCAACGCGCTGGCCAAGGGCCTGTCCATCCCCCACGACGCCGCCGCAGACCCGTCCGTCCAGCTCAAGTCCGTGACCGTCGACCCGGCCGCCCTGGTCGCGGCCGACTGAGAAGGGGAACCCCATGCCCACCGCGCTGCCCACCGAGCGCCCCATACCGGCGCCCGGACCGGTCGACACCTCACCCATCTCGTTGACCCCGGCCCCCGGCGACGATCTCAACCCCATATGGAAGGCGGTCGTCCCCGAGACCCGCACGCGCGGCAACGACATCCACCTGCCGATCTCGCTGGCCTACGCCGAGCGGCTGTGCGACTCCTTCCCCCACGCCGACCGGTTGCTGGTGCGCGTGGCGATCCAGCTGCACGACACCGGGTGGGGGAGGGTCGACGAGGAGCGCATCCTTTCCGAGGGATTCTCCGGTGACTGGCGCAGGGCCGAGATCCGGTTCGAGCACGAGAGACAGGGCTGCGCGATCGCCCGCGAGGTGCTGCCTCCTCTCGGCTACGAGGACGCGTTCGTCCAGCAGGTCTGCGACATCATCGACGGGCACGACACCCGGAAGGAGGCGTACTCGCTGGAGGACGCGCTGGTCCGCGACGCCGACCGGCTGTGGCGCTTCGACCACGCCGGGATCGCGCTGGCGTCCGGCTGGTTCCGCATGGACCCCGCGGTCTACAGCGACCGGCTCGAGACGGAGATCGTTCCCGAACTGCTCACCGCCCCGGCCGTCGCCATGGCCACCGCCACCCTCAACCGCTCGCGTGCCCTGCTCAAGACGGCCGTGATCCGATGAACGCCACCGACGCCCGGCCGGCGACCGGACGGACGGCGTCCACCCGGCCGGAGCCCCGCTGGACCCATGTGGACGATCTCTACGCCGACGGCGCCTGGACCCGCTCGACCGCTGCCGCCCGGCTGCCGCTGGTCGATCCGGCCACCGGCCAGGAGTGGGGATCGGTCCCGGACTGCTCGGCCGACGACGTCGACGCCGCGCTGTCCGCCGCCGACCGGGCCTTTCGCACCGGCCCATGGCCGCGGACCACGCCGTCGCAGCGGGCCGCACTGCTGCTGCGGATCGCCGACGAGGTCGAGGCCCGCGCCGCCGACACGGCGCTGGCCAACACCCTCGAGAACGGCTCACCGATCAGCGAGACCCGCGGCGCCGCCGCGAACGCGGCGGGCATCCTGCGGCACGTCGCCGGGCTGGCGTCCTGGCTCGAGGACGAGGACGTACGGCCGTTCCCGGCGGGGGGCGCCGAGACCGTCGTGCGCAGGGACCCGGTGGGCCCGTGCGTGCTGATCGCACCCTGGAACTTCCCGATCAACCTCATGGTGGTCAAACTGGCGCCGGCCCTGCTCGCCGGCTGCACGGTCGTCATGAAACCCGCGCCCGGCACATCGCTGTCGATCCGGTTCGTGGTCGAGGCGTGCGAGGCCGCCGGCGTCCCGCCCGGGGTGGTCAACCTGGTCACCGGCGGCGGTGAGGTCGGCGACCGGCTGGTGCGCCACCCGCTCACGGCCAAGGTCGCCTTCACCGGGTCGACCCCGGTCGGCCGCCGGATCGCGTCCGCTTGCGGCGAACTGCTGCGACCGGTCACCCTCGAGCTCGGCGGGAAGTCCTCGGCGATCGTGCTCCCCGACGCGGACCTCGAGCAGATGTCCGCGGCGCTGATCCGCACCTGCCTGCGCAACACCGGGCAGACCTGCTACGTCTCCACCCGCATCCTGGCCCCCTCGGAGCGCTACGAGGAAGTGGTCGACGTGGTCACCCGCACGGTCGAGGCCGCCCCGCAGGGCGACCCCTTCGACGAGCGCACCGTGTTCGGGCCCATGGCCTCGCGGGCGCAGTACGAAGTGGTGCGCGACTACCTCGACTCGGCCCACGAGGAGGGGGCGCGAGCGACCGTCGGCGGACGCCCCGCCGACACGGAGCGGGGCTGGTTCATCGAGCCGACGGTTTTCGCCGACGTCACCCCCGACATGCGGATCGCGCGCGAGGAGATCTTCGGGCCGGTGGTGAGCGTCCTGCGCTACGACGACATCGACGAGGCCGTCGCCCTCGCCAACGACACGTCGTTCGGGCTGGGCGGCGTGGTGTTCTCCGCCGACCGCGAGGCCGCGCAGGCGGTCGCCGAACGCATGGACACCGGATCCGTCGGCGTGAACTTCTTCGGCTCCAACCACAACGCCCCCTTCGGCGGGCGGCACGACTCGGGGCTGGGCGTCGAGTACGGAATCGAAGGCCTGTCCCAGTACGTCACCTTCAAGTCGATCCACCGTCGTGCCGGCTGACCCATCCGCCGACACGGCACGTGACGATCGGCAGCCGCGACGGCCTTTCGCCGGAGAGGAGGCGGTGAAGCAGGTGCTCAAATCAACTGGCTTTCCTTGAAAATTAGTTGATGGGCGTTCAGCCGGAATCCGACATCCGCGACGCGTTCTCCTCCGTCCTCGGGCGATGACCCCCGGGCGCCCTTGATGCCGACCGCCGTGCGGCGCCCGGCTGTCAGTGCCGGGTGGGAGACTGCGGGGCATGACGAAACCGGATCCGAAAGCGGACCTGACCCGATACCTGCAGGACGCCAGGGAAGCCCTGGTGTGGAAGCTCGAAGGGCTCTCGGAGTACGACGTCCGCCGCCCGCTGACACCCACCGGCACCAATCTGCTGGGGCTGGTCAAGCACGCCGCCGGAGTGGAACTGGGATACTTCGGCGACGTGTTCGGCCGGCCCTTCTTCCGGCAGGATCCGCCGTCCTGGTGGTACACGCAGGACGCCGAACCCAACGCGGACATGTGGGCCACCGCGGACGAGTCGCGCGAGCAGATCGTCGGGCTCTACCACCGGGCCTGGGAGCACGCGGGCCGTACGTTCGCCGCGCTCCCGCTCGACACCGTCGGTCATGTGCCGTGGTGGCCGGAGGAGCGGAGGGAGACCACGCTGCACCACCTCCTGGTGCGGGTGATCGCCGACACCCACCGGCACGCCGGCCACGCGGACATCGTGCGGGAGCTCATCGACGGGGCCGTCGGCTGGGGGAAGAGGGCGAGCGATCTGCCGTCCGGTGACGCGGCCTGGTGGGAGGCCCACCGAGGCCGGCTGGAGCACGCGGCGAGGGAGGCGGGCAGCCGCCGGCCGGCCGGGGCGTAGGGAGCCCCCCCCTCGCGTCGGCTCTCTCCTCCACCTCGATCCGCCGGACAGAAGACCCCTGGTCGAAGTCGCAGGCGGCGAAGACGAGGCCCCCCACGGTCCCGTGGGGGGCGCTCCCGCACGGCACATCGGAGGACCGCACGGCTTGCCTCCAAAACGACGCGAGGGAGCCGGGAAATCCTCGCGTTAGCACGGCTCCTGACGGGCAGCCAGCTGTGCGTGAGGTCTGGACAGCCGTCGACCGACGTGTTGTCATTCCGCTGCACAGTGAATTTCCAACGTTGAAATAGCCCCTGGCCGTCGCGGCGCCGGTGCCGCGCCGTACCGGCGGGTCCGCTTGGGCCGCCGGTGAACACCCCCCGTCGGCCCGGCCGTTCACCTGACGCGGTCCCGTTTCGTCCTGTCCCCATGCCCCCTGCGCGAGGAAAGGTTCGATGACAAGACAACACACCCGCCCGAGAGCCCGGTGGTGGGCTCTGCTGACCGTCGCGGCCCTGCTCCTGCCCACGAGCGCGGCAGTTCCCGCCGCGGCGGCCGCGGAGCCCGTGAGCGGCAGCACGTCCGCACGTACCGCCGGTGCGGCAGCCGATGCCGCCATCGAACAGCACGGCCTGAAGGGCGAGTACTTCAGCATGTCGGCGCCGGGAGCCCGGGACTTCGCCGTGCTCGGCGGCACCCTCCTGGAACCGCAGATCAACTTCTCCGGCCTGACGAGCACGTTCGAGGAACTGACCGGGAAGACGGAGCACACGACCGCCCGCTGGACGGGACAGATCGAGGCGCCGAGGACCGACGACTACACGTTCCACGCCATCGGCGACAACGGATTCCGCCTCTTCGTCGACGACAAGCCTGTCATCGACCACTGGGAGCCGGACTGGGACAGGGAACAGACCAGCGAGCCGATCAGGCTCACCGCCGGTGAACGGCTCACCTTCCGGCTGGAGATGTTCCAGGACTTCGGCGGATCGAACATGTTCCTGCGCTGGTCGAGCCCGACGACACCCAAGCATTTCGTCCCCGAGTCGGCGTTCACGCCGCCCGCCGGTTTCGAGGTCTTTCCGGTGGACCTGTCGGTCGCCGAGGACGGGAAGCGGCTGCGCGCCCGGTTCGAGAATCGGGTCGGCGGCCTCGACGGGGTCACGAGGCACCTGAAGATCGAGGCCGACACCACCGCCATGCCGGTCACGTCGGTGAAGGCGGCACCCGGCGACCGCAGTTCCCTCCTCGTCACGCTCGCGAAGCCGATCCAGAAGAACCAGCAGGTCCGGTTCACCTACGACGGCGAGGGCGGCCTGACGGCCGGCGGCAAGACCGTGCCCCGGATCGTCCGCTACGCGACGAACACCTCCGACCACCGTCTCACCACGGAGTGGGGCGACGAACTGGACAGGAAGAACCCGCTGCCGGAGTACCCCCGTCCGCAGCAGGTGCGGTCCCAGTGGAAGAACCTCAACGGAACCTGGCAGTTCAGCGGTGCCGAGGCGGGCGAGCAGCCGGTCTTCGGCAAGAACCTGGACGAGCGGATCACCGTGCCGTTCCCCGTCGAGTCCCAGCTGTCCGGGCTCGAACGGCACGAGGACCACATGTTCTACCGCAAGCTCGTCGAGGTGCCGAAGAACTGGAAGATCGGTGAGGGAAAGCGGCTGAAGCTCCACTTCGGCGCCGTGGACTACCGGGCCCGCGTCTGGGTCAACGGCCGGAAGGTCGCCGAACACACCGGCGGCTACACCGCGTTCAGCGCCGACATCACCGACGCGCTCAAGGGCAGGGGGGCGCAGGAGGTCGTGGTCGCGGTCACCGACACCGGCGGTGCCGACCAGCCGACGGGCAAGCAGCACACCCGTCCCAGCGGCATCTTCTACACCCAGTCGTCCGGCATCTGGCAGACGGTCTGGATGGAGCCCGTCGCCGAGGCGGCCATCGACAACGTCGTCACCACGCCGGACATCGACACCAGCAGCCTGGCGGTGACCGTCGAGTCCGAGGGCGCCTCCTCGAAGGCGCGCGTGGAGGCCGTCGCCCGCGACGCCCGCGGCGAGGTCGTCGGCAGGGTCAGCGGGCCGGCCAACCGTGAGCTCCGGCTCCCCGTGGCGAAGCAGCACCTGTGGAGCCCCGACGACCCCTACCTCTACGACCTCGACGTCAGGCTGACCGACGGCCGGTCGGCGGACAAGGTCGGCAGTTACTTCGGCATGCGCGAGATCGGGATCGAGGAGGTCGGCGGCTACCGGAAGCTGGTGCTCAACGGAGAGCCCGTCTTCTCCCTCGCCACCCTCGACCAGGGCTTCTGGCCCGACGGCCTCCACACCGCCCCCAGCGACAAGGCGCTGGCCTTCGACCTCGAAGCGCACAAGAAGCTCGGCTTCAACGCCGTCCGCAAGCACATCAAGGTGGAGCCGGCGCGCTGGTTCCACCACGCGGACAAGCTCGGCCTGCTGGTCTGGCAGGACTTCGTCTCCGGGAACATCACCACCGAGACCGGGCAGAAGGCCTTCGTCGACCAGGGCCGCGAGATGATGCGCCAGCACCACAACTCGCCCTCGGTCATCGGCTGGATCGTCTTCAACGAGGGCTGGGGCGAGTGGGACCGCGAGGAGAGCGGTCGCATCGCGGAGTCGGTCAAGGCCGCCGACCCCTCCCGCGTCGTCAATGCCCACAGCGGCGTCAACTGCTGCAACTCCAAGGGCGACTCGGGCAAGGGCGACATCATCGACCACCACGACTACAACAACGAGGACCCGCCCTTCCCCGACCACCGGGCGGCCATGGACGGGGAGCACGGCGGCTTCACCCTGCGCACCCCGGGCCACATGTGGCCGGGCACGCCGACGGTGATCTACAGCGGCGTCGCCGACAAGGAGGCCCTGACCCGCAAGTACGTGGAGAACACAGAGCGGTTCTACCTCGACCAGGCCGCCGCCGAACTCTCCGGCTCGGTGTACACGCAGATCACCGACCTGGAGAACGAACTGAACGGCCTCTACACCTACGACCGCCGGGAGATCAAGGTCGACCCGGTCAGGGTGCGCGAGGTCAACCGCAAGGTCATCGCGGCCGGCGCCGCCGCGGGTGAGCGGGAGCAGTTGGAGGGCGGCGGCCACTGGAACCTCGACGAGGGCACCGGCACGACCGCGAAGGACGACGGCCCGAACGGCAAGTCCCTGACACTCACCGGCGGCACCACCTGGACCCCCGGCGTCAGCGGCAGCGCGCTGGAGTTCGACGGACAGGGGCAGCACGCGCGAACCGACGGCCCCGTGCTCGACACGACCGGCAGCTACTCGGTCTCCGCCTGGGTCAGGCTCGACTCGCTGCCCGGCAACTACGCCACTGCGGTGAGCCAGGACGGGCGGCGCCAGACGAGTCCCTTCTACCTGCAGTACGGGCAGGGCGCCTTCGCCTTCAGCACACCCGGCGGAAAGCGCGCACGGCTGGAGACGAAGCCGGACACGGGCCGCTGGTACCACCTCGTCGGTGTGCGTGACGACGCGCGGGGCGAGATCGACCTCTACGTCGACGGCGTTCTGGCGGCGACCGCCACCGCCGGCCCCGCCTACGTCGGCTCGGGACCGCTCGCCGTGGGCCGTGCCCAGTGGAACGGCACCGACACGGACTTCTGGGACGGCGCGGTGGACGAGGTCCACGCGTTCGACAGGGCGCTCACCACCGAGGAGGTGAGCGCCCTGCATGACCGGGAGAAGCCGTGACCGGGCGGCCGGTGGGCACGATCCGTGCCCACCGGCCGTCGGCTTCACAGCAGTTGGCGTCTGCGGCCCAGCCAGGTCTGGGCGACGACCACGACGGCCAGGAAGGCACCGCTGACGACCTGCTGGTAGGAGGAGTCCAGGGAGCCGATCTGGTTGATGACGTTCTGGATCACCTTGAGCAGAAGGACACCGACCAGCGAGCCGCTGACATGACCGAGGCCGCCGGTGAGCAGCGTGCCGCCGATCACGACGGCGGAAATGGCCTCCAGCTCCATGCCGTTGCCGAGGATGGTCACACCGGACGCGAGCCAGGCCGCGTTGAGCGCGCCGGCCAGCCCGGCCAGCACCCCGGACAACGTGTAGACGAGGATCTTGGTCCGGGCCACCGGAGCCCCCATCAGGGCCGCCGCGTCCTCGTTGCCGCCGACCGCGTACACATGCTGTCCGAAGCGGGTGCGGCGCAGGACGACCGCTCCGGCGACGAACAGCGCCAGGGTGACCCACACGGGGTTGCCGATGCCGAGAGTGGTGCCCTGGCCGAGTTCGGAGAGGAAGGAGCCCTTGCCGATCAGGTAGGTCTCGGCGCCCTCGTCGGTGAGGGCCAGCATCAGACCGCGCGCCCCCAGCATGGCCGCCAGGGTGACGATGAACGGCGCCAGCCGGGAACGTGCCACCAGCAGGCCGTTGACGACACCGATCGCGCCGCACACCACGAGGGGCAACAGCAGCGCCACCAGGGTCCCGTACCGGGACCCCCAGGCCGCCAGGACACCGCCCAGGGCGAACAGGGAACCGACCGACAGATCGATGCCCCCGGTGATGATGACGAAGGTCATCCCGAGGGCGACGATCGCCAGGAACGCCGAACTCGTCGCCATGTTGCCGACGTTGTCCCCGGTGGCGAAGGAGTCGAAGCTGAACGACGCCACCAGCGAGACGATCACCAGCACGGCCAGCGCCCCGTGCTGCTGGACCAGGGCACTGAGACGCTCCGAGCGCACGGCGCCCTCGGAGCCCGTGGCCTTCGGCGGTCGCCCGTCCGCGGTGGTCACGGGCACGTCCGTCCTCGTGGCGGTCATCGCTTCCCCCGTCCCCGTGCCGCGTAGACCGCGCACACGATCACTATGGCCTGCGCGATCTGGGTCCACGACGGCGGCAGATCGTGCTTGATGAGGGTGGCGGTGAGCAACTGGATGAGGACCGCTCCCGCCACGGTGCCGGCGATGTTGACGCGGCCGCCGGTCAGCGGGGTCCCGCCGACCACGACGGCGGTGATGGCGGACAGCTCCATCAGATTGCCCAGCGAGGTCGGGTCGCTGGCCTGGAGCCGGGCGGTGGCCAGCACGCCCGCCACGGCCGCCAGCAGCGCGCACAGCACGTACACGACGACCAGCACGCGCCGCACCGGCAGGCCCGCCAGCTGTGCCGCGGGACGGCTGTCACCGATCGCCAGCAGCTGGCGCCCGAAGGTGGTGCGGCGGACCACGAACGCGGCCAGCAGCGCCAGGACGGCGGCGATGAGGATCAGATACGGGACGCCCAGGACGTCGCCGGATCCCAGGGAGGCGAGCGCGGGGTTGCGCAGATCCTCCAGCTGCGGCAGCAGGACCAGGGCGAGGCCCCGGCCGCCGACCATGAGCGCCAGGGTGGCCACGATCGGCTGCACCCCGACGAAGGCGACGAGCACGCCGCCCGCCAGCCCGACCGCGGCGGCGAACACCGCCACCACCAGCAGTGCCGGCAGCAGACCGTAGCCGAGGTACAGGGCGGTCACGGAGGCTGCCAGGGCCATCACGGCGCCGACCGACAGATCGATGCCCTCGGTGCCGATGACCAGGGCCATGCCGAGCGCGACGATGATGACGGGGGCGACCTGCACGGCCTGGGTGCGGAAGTTCTCCGCGGACAGGAAGTGCGGGGTGATGACGGTGTTGACGACCAGCAGCAGTGCCACGCCGGCGTAGACACCGTACGTCTGCAGCCACTGCAGGACGCGGGCCCGGTCCAGCGGCGCGGTGCGCAGAGCGGCTTCAGCCATCGCCGGCCCCCTCCGCGGCCGTGGCGCCGGCCGTGTTCCCGGCCGGGGCGTGCCCGGCGATGGTCCGCATCAGTGTGTCCTCGGTGACCTCCTCGCCGGCCAGTTCGCCGACGACCGCACCGTCCTTCAGCACGACCACGCGGTCGGACCCTTCGATGAGTTCCTCCAGATCGGAGGAGATGAGCAGGACGGCCAGGCCGTCCGCGGCCAGTTCGTCCACGAGGCTTTGCACCTCGGCCTTGGCCCCGACATCGATGCCCCGGGTGGGCTCGTCCAGCAGCAGCACCTTGGGGTTCATCGCGAGCCAGCGGGCGAGCAGCACCTTCTGCTGGTTGCCGCCGGACAGTTCACCGACCTTCTGGTGGGGCGAGGACGCCTTGATGCGCAGCCGTTCGACGAAGGTGTCCACGACGCTGTCGACGCGTGCCTCGGAGACCAGACCGAAACGGGAGAGCCGGGGCAGCACGGCCAGTGAGATGTTGTCGCGGACCGAGAGTCCGGGAACGATGCCCTCGCTCTTGCGGTCCTCGGGCAGCAGACTGACGCCCGCCCGGATGGCGGCGGGGGTGGAGCCGCCGCGCAACGGGGCACCGGCCACCAGGACCTGCCCGGAACTCGTCGCCAGCGCACCGGAGATGGCCTTGGCCGTCTCGGTCCGCCCGGACCCGAGCAGTCCGCCGAGTCCCACGACCTCGCCGGGCCGGATCGCCACGGACACGTCGTGCAGCTTGTGCGGGACCGTCAGTTCCCGTGCCTCCAGCACGGGTCGGGTGCCGACGGCATGGTGGTCGCCGGTGAACCTGGTCAGGCCCTCCGTACGGACCTCGCCCAGCTCCCGGCCCAGCATGGTCGACACCAGGGACAGACGGTCGAGGTCGGCGAGGCGGCCGTGATGGACGCGCCGTCCGTCGCGCAGCACGGTGACCGTGTCGCACACGGCGTACAGCTCGTCCAGTCGGTGACTGACGTAGACGACCGCGATGCCCTCGTCACGCAGCCGCCGGATCACCGAGAACAGTGTCTCGACCTCCCGCGGCTCGAGCGAGGAGGTCGGTTCGTCCATGATGACGACGCGCGCCTCGGTCGCCACCGCGCGGGCCAGGGCGACCATCTGCTGAGCGCCGACACCGAGGGCGCGCAGCGGCAGACGGACGTCCACCCGGACGCCGTGGGCGCGCAGGGTCTCCTCGGCCTCCTTGTGCATACGGGCGAAGTCCAGCAGGCCGAAACGGGTGCGCGGCTCGCGGCCCAGGAAGAGATTGCGGGCCACGCTCAGCAGCGGGATGAGGTTGACCTCTTGGTAGATGGTCGAGATGCCGGCCTTCTGCGCCTCCAGCGGTGTGGCGAAGGCGACCTCACGGCCCTGGAAAACGATGTCACCCGCGTCGGGCCGGTGGACACCGGTGAGGAGCTTGATGAGGGTCGACTTGCCGGCGCCGTTCTCGCCGATCAGGGCGTGGACCTCGCCCGGATGCAGGGTCAGGTCCACGTCGTCCAGGGCCCGGACGCCCGGGAAGGTCTTGCTCAGTCCGCGGACGGCGAGGACTGCGGTGGGGGAAGCCACCTGTGCCTCCAGGAAGTGAGTGGTGACAAGACCGCGGGGCCCGGAGGGAACGGGCCTCGCGGGGATCAGTAGGCCTTGCCGAGGTCCTGCTCGGCGTTGTCGGTGTCGTAGGCGCTGTCCTGGATGACGATGTCCTGGGGCACTTCCTTGCCCTGGGCGAAGGTGTCCAGCGTCTCGAACGCCAGCGGACCGAACCGCGGGTTGGACTCGATGACGCCGGTGATCCAGCCGTCGACGATGCCCTGTACGGCGTTGCGCGTGCCGTCGACCGTGACGATCTCGACGTCACCGGCCTTCTTGCCCGCGCCCTTGAGCGCGGCCACCGCGCCCAGGCCCATCTCGTCGTTCTCCGCGTAGATGCCCTTGATGCCCGGCTTGGACTGGATGAGCTGCTCGGTGACCTGCTGCCCCTTCTCCCGGGTGAAGTCACCGGTCTGCTCGAAGACGACCTTCAGTCCTGGTGCCTTCTCCGCGACCCGCTCCTTGAATCCCTTGGTGCGTTCGGTGGTGACGTTGTTCCCGGCCGCGCCCAGCAGGATCGCGACCTCTCCCTCGCCGCCCGTGGCCTCGATCATCTGGTCGGCGGCCCGCCGGCCCTGCTCGACGAAGTCCGAGGCGATGAAGGAGACGTAGTCCTTGCAGGCGGTGGCGTTGATCTTGCGGTCGATCGTGACGATCGGGACCTTCTTGGCGGCGGCGGCCTGCAGCACCGGGTCCCAGCCGTCGGAGTTGAGCGGCGCGATGACCAGCAGGTCGACGCCCTTGGCGAGCAGGTCCTGGACGTCGCTGATCTGCTTGGAGAACTGCGACTGGGCGTTGGCCGTCAGCAGTCTGACGCCCCGCTTCGCCGCCTCGTCCTTGATGGACTGCGTTTCGGCGATGCGGAACGGGTTGGCCTCCTTCTCCGACTGCGAGAAACCGACGGTGGCGCCCTTCAGGGCGAGCTCCTTGCCGCCGTACGCGTCGATGGTGCAGGTCTTGCTGCCCGGCTTCGGCGTGACGACCTTCTGGCCGGCGTCGGCCGCGGCGGACGGGGACTTCTTGCCGTCCGACGCGTCGTCCTCCGACTTCGCGCAGGAGGTGGCGGTCAGGGCCACCGTGGCGGCCAGGGCCACGAGCACGGGACGGGCGAGGAAGTGAGGGCGATGAGTGGTGCGCTGCATGGTGACCCCGATCCGGGTGACGCTGAAAGGGAACTGGGGAGCTGGAGAGCGCGGAACAGGTGCTGCTCCCGGTGTGCGACACGGCGTCCGGTGCGCCGCCAACAGGTTTTTACATCGTTGGAAGAACGCTGTAAACCCCCTGTGCGCAAGGCGCGAGCGGAGCGTGGCGGGGGAGGGGCGAACGGGGGGAGCAGGCTCTGCCCTCGGCGGTGACGGCGCGCGAACGCGGGGCAGGCCCGGCAAGCGCTTGCCGGACGGGTCCGGTTCAGGGCCCGGAGAAGTGTCCGCGCGGCCGATGAGCCGGGAGCCGAAAACCTCGGTCAGGTGTCCGCGGCACCGGCGCCGGCCGGCCGGCCCAGGGTGCTCTCCCGTTCGACCAGGCGGTAGTCGGCCCGGATGCGACGCGGCTCGGGATCCGCGTCGTGCAGCCGGGCCAGCACCGACTCCACCGCGAGTCTGCCGATGGCGGCCTTGTCCGGTGAAACGGAGGTGAGGGTCACCGCGCCGAACCGCCCTTCGAGCACGTCGTCGAACCCGACGACGGCGATGTCGTCGGGGATCCGCAGGCCGCGCTGGTGCAGGACCCGCATCGCCCCGATGGCCATCGGGTCGTTGTAGGCGAACACCGCGTCGGGCCGCTGCCCGCTGTCCAGGATGTGGGCCATCGCCGCCGCACCGTCCGCGTGCCCCCAGCCGTCGGTGGCGGCGACGAGGCCCTCGTCGGCGGGGAGCCCGACGGCGGTGAGCTCCTCGCGCCAGCCCCGTACGCGCAGTTGGGCGGGTTCGCTGCGGGCGCGCCGGGCCCCGATGAACGCCACCTTGCGGCGTCCCAGTGAGACCAGGTGCCGGACGGCGGCGCGGGCCGCGGCGACGTTGTCGATGGCGATGTGGTCGTACGGCAGGTCGTATTCCCGCTCACCGAGCAGCACCAGCGGCACCTGCTCCGTGCGCTCGCGGAAGTCCTTGGCCTCCAGCTCGATGGGGCTGAGGATGAGCCCGTCGATGACCCTGGCCCGGAACCCCTGGCTGACCAGGATCTCCTGCTCGCGACGGCCCCCGGTGTGGTCCAGCAGCACGATGTAGTCGTGCTCGGCCGCGGTGTCGATGACGGCGGCGGCGAGTTCGGCGAAGTAGGGGTTGCCGAGTTCGGGCAGGGCGAGCGCGATGATGCCGGTGCGTCCTTTGCGCAGGTGCCGGGCGGTCAGGTTGGGCCGGTAGCCGAGAGCGTCGATGGATCTCTGGACGCGCTCGCGCATGGCGGGGGTGACGTGCTGATAGTTGTTCACCACGTTGGAGACGGTCTTGATGGAGACCCCCGCGTGCGCGGCGACGTCCTTGAGGCTGACCCGCACGGCAATCCCTTCGTGGACGGCCCGACCGGGGACCGGTGCCGAGACGGGTGCCGTCACCGTGAGCCGGGCGCCGAGCCGCCGGATGAGAGTTTTACAACGTTATACACGCGCTTCCGCGACACTGACAAGGCCAGGAGCAGGACGAGGAGGGCGGACCCGGACCGGACGCGCCGGTCGCCCCTGCCGCCCCGCCAGGACCGGGCCGCCCCGGGTTCAGGCACCTGTCGTGGAGGTGGCGATGTGCAGGGGGCAGATCACCGGGGTGCCGTGGACCGGGTCGGTGAGGATGGCGCTCTCGACGCCGTAGAGCTCTCGGACGAGGGCGGGGGAGACGATGGCGGACGGGGCGCCCTGGGCGACGACCGCTCCGTCCTTGAGGGCGATCATGTGGTCGGCGTAGCGGCACGCGGTGGTCAGGTCGTGGAGGACCAGGACCGGGGTGCGGCCCTGTGCGGCCAGCGAGCGGACCAGTTCGAGCACTTCGAGGGCGTGGCCCATGTCGAGGGCCGAGGTGGGCTCGTCGAGGAGGAGGATCTCGGTCTCCTGGGCGACGGCCATGGCGATCCAGGCACGCTGGCGCTGACCGCCGGAGAGCGTCTCGAGCGGACGGTCGGCGAGGCTGTGCAGGTCGGCGGCGGTGAGTGCCTCCTCGACCGCGTGGGCGTCGGCGGCGGACCACTGGCGCAGCAGGCCCTGGTGGGGCTGGCGGCCGTAGCGGACGAGGTCGCGGACGGTGAGGCCGTCGGGGGCGATCGCGGACTGGGGGAGCATGCCGATGGTGCGGGCGATCTCCCGGGTGGGGATCCTGGTGAGCTCCCGGCCGTCGAGGAGGACGGCGCCGCCCCGCGCGCGCAGCGTGCGGGCCAGCCCGCCGAGGAGGGTGGACTTGCCGCACCCGTTGGGGCCGACGATGACAGTGACCCGGCGTTCCGGCAGGGCGAGGTCCAGACCGTCGATGACGAGGTCGGAGCCGTGCCCCAGGGACAGGGCCCGGGTGCGCAGGCGGCTGTCGGTGTCGACCGGGTTCACAGGGACCTCCTGGTACGGGTGGTGAGCAGCAGCCAGATCAGGTACGGACCGCCGACGACGGCGGTGACGAGGCCGACAGGGACCTCCAGCGGAGCGAGCACGGTGCGGCCCACCAGGTCGGCGAGGAGGGTGAAGAGCGCGCCGGCGAGGGCGGAGAGCAGGACGGGGACGGAGCGGGGCCCGGCGACGCGGCGGGCGGCCTCGGGGGCGGCGAGCGCGATCATGCCCAGCGGTCCGGCGACGGCGACGGCGAGGCCGCCGAGGACGACCGCGACGGCGATGACGGCCAGGCGCAGGGCCTTGACACGGACGCCGAGGCCGAGGGCGACGGAGTCGGACAGGCGCAGCAGGAGCAGCCGGCGGCCGAGGACCATGGCGAGCGGCAGGGCGAGGAGCAGGGCGACGGCGAGCAGGGACACGGCTTCCTGGTCGCGGCCGTTGAGGGTGCCGACGGTCCAGCCGTAGGCGGCGTTGGCCGAGTCGGCGGCCGAACGGGCCAGGACGAGACCGGTGACCGCGCCGAAGACCGCGCCGACGCCGAGGCCCACGACGAGGAACCGGTAGCCCCCGCGTCCGGCGCCGCCGCTGAGGGCGAGGGTGAGGGCGGCGGCGGTGGCGGCACCGGTGAGGGCGGCGGCGCTGGGCAGCAGGCTGGTGCTGATTCCGGTGACCGAGGCGACGGCGAAGGCCGTGGCGCCGTCGTTGAGGCCGACGGTGTCAGGGGTGGCCAGCCGGTTCTGGGCGAGGGTCTGCATCAGGCAGCCGGCCGCGCCGAGGGCGGCGCCGACGGCCAGGCCGGCCTGCAGGCGCGGCAGCCGCAGGCGTTCGACGACCAGGATGTCGCGGGGGGTGCCCTCACCCGCCAGAGCGCGCAGCGCGTCCAGCGGGTGGACGAAGATCTCGCCGACGGCGAGGTGCACCCCGCTCGCGGCGATCAGCACGACCAGGACGGCGACGGTGCCCAGCAGCGGCTTGCGGGGGATCAGGACGGCGTAGGGGCCGGCGGCCAGGCGCCAGGTGCCGGGGACGCCGCGCGGTGCGCGGCGGGCCTGCGCCGCGGTCCCGGTCGCCGGTCCGGACGGGGCGGGGAGAGTTTTCACAGCGAGGGCAACCTGTGGGATCGGACGACGGCGACCAGGACGGGCGCGCCGAGGAGCGCGGTCATGACGCCGAGGGGCATCTCGTAGGGGCGGGCGACGATCCGGGAGACGACGTCGGCGGTGAGCACGGTGGCCGGGCCGATGAGGACGGAGACGGCCAGCAGCCGGCGCAGGTCCGGACCGACCAGGGCGCGGGCGGCGAACGGCACGACGAGTCCGACGAAGGCCACGGGGCCCGCCAGGGCGGTGGCCCCGCCGACCAGCAGGGCCACCGCCGTCACCGCCAGGGTCCGGACCCGGCCGGGCTTGTGACCGAGGCCGGTGGCCACGTCGTCGCCGAGACTCAGCGCGGTCAGGGAGGGAGCCACGAGGACGGCGAGGAGAAGCCCGAGACCGACGACGGGAACGATGGCCCACAGGTCCGCCAGTTCCCGTCCGGCGACCGACCCGATGGTCCAGAAGCGGATCTCGTCGGCGGCGCGGGCGTCGACGAGCAGCAGCACCGAGGAGCCCGCGGCCATCAGCCCGCTGAAGGCCGCACCGGCGAGCACGAGGCGCACGGGATCGTCCCCGGCCCCGCGCAGCCGGGCCGCGGCCAGCGCCAGCAGACACCCCGCGCCCGCCCCCAGAACTGCCACATACGGGCCGAGGGTGGCTGCCGAAGCACCGAGGACCAGGGCGACGACCACTGCGAAGGAGGCCCCCGCGCTCACGCCCAGCAGGCCCGGCTCGGCCAGGGGGTTGCGTGCGGCTGCCTGGAGCAGGGCTCCCGCGACACCCAGGGCCAAGCCGACGGCGACCGCGACCAGGGTGCGCGGCAGCCGCAGTTCCAGCACGGTGAAACGGGCATCGCCGTCCGCCCCGCCGAGCAGGGCGGACAAGGCGCGCAGCGGTCCGACGTCCCCCGCCCCCAGGAGCAGGCTTGCGATCACGGCCGCCACCAGCAGCCCGGCGCCGGGCAGCAAGCCACGCAGGATGAGTGAACGCAGCGTCACGACCGTCCCTCCTTTCACATTCAACAAAGGTGAGGTTAACCTAATTTTGCTTGCGCCATACATCCGCCTTTCCTGGAGACACCCATGCCCAGAAGCCGCTCCCCGCTGTGCTCCGCCGCTCTCGCTTTGGTGGCCGCCCCGCTGGTCATGACGCTCGCCGCCTGCTCGGGCTCCGACTCCGGCACCCCGGGCGACAGCACGGAGAAGGCGGCGGTCGGGACCGGGCGGACCGTGCAGACGGCCTTCGGCGAAGTGAAGATCGACGGCACGCCGAAGAAGGTCGTCACCCTCAATGACGCCTCTCTGGACACCGCCCTCTCCCTCGGCATCACCCCGGTGGGCACCAGCGCCGCCAGGGGCGCCGAAGGTGCTCCCGCCTATCTGGGCGAACGGGCCGAGGGCATCCCGCTGGTCGCCACGGTCAGGGAGCCCAACACCGAGGCGATCCTCAAGGCCGAGCCGGACATCATCCTCACCGGCGCCGATCTGGAGAAGTCGCAGTACGAGACGCTCTCCGCCATCGCGCCGACCATCGTCCCGGCCGCCGGTGACTGGCGCTCCGGCCTCGACACCTACGGCGAGGCGCTCGGCAAGGCCGACGAACTCGACAAGAAGATCGACGCCCTGCTCGACCGCGCGCGGAAGGCGGGCGACGGCGCCGAGGGCACGGGCGTCGTGATGCGGTGGATGCCGGGCGGACCGATCGTGATGAATGCCGCCAACATGCCCACCGCGATGCTGCGGGAGGCCGGTCTGGCGCCGATGCCCATCGCCGAGGACCTCGGCGCGCAGCCGCACTCGGACCCGCTGTCCCTGGAGAACCTCACCAAGGCCGACGCCGACCACGTCTTCATCGCCACGCTCAACGCCGAAGGCGACAAGGCGCTGGAGGCCGCACGCTCGGAGAAGGCCTTCACCCGGATGAACGCGGTCCGGGCAGGACAGGACCACGGGGTCGACGGCCAGGTCTGGAGCAGCAGCAACGGCCCGAACGCCATGGAACAGGTCATCACCGACATCGAGAAGGCACTCACCAAGTGACCTGAGCCGCCTCCGCCCTCACCCTCCCGGGGCACGACGGTGTCGGCCCGCTCGGACCGGCCCGGGCCCGGGGGCATCGCTTGCGTGCCACTCCGCCGTACACGGCTGCCTCCTCGCCGAGGGCCACGTCGCCGGGCGGGGGTGCCAGTGGTTGCAGGGCACCCCTCCGGGTCCGAGGAGCTGGAGCCCGTCGAAGAATCCGGCCACCGCTCCGGGGGCCGCCGGGTCGGCTTCAAGGTGCCGTGTCCTTTCCGGAAGGCGACGGCCGCGTCGGCATCGGGCTCGTCCGGCCGCGTGACGGTGTGCGACAGAAGCAGGCGACTGCCCGTCGGCAGGGCGCCCATGAGACGCCGCACGATTCCGTGGGCCTCCGCGTCGTCCTCGATGAGGATGACGACGCCCAGCAGGGTCAGTGCCACGGGCCGGTCGGGATCCCGCAGCCGTCCGGCTCACGCCAGGAGGGTGCCGGTGTCGCGCAGGTCCTCGTCGAGGTAGGACGTGCGGCCCTCGGACGTACTGGTCGGCAAGGTCGCGGCATGGGCCAGAACGATCGGGTCGTTGTCGACGTGGACGACGCGGGATTCGGGGGCGGTCCGCTGGGCGGCCTCGTGGGTGTTGCCGGCGGTGGGCAGTCCGGTGCCGATGTCGAGGAGCTGCCGGCCCGCGCGGGCGTACTCGCCGATGCCGGGGTGGAGTTCGCGGATCTGCTCTCCCACCTCCTGGTCGACCGCGTGGTTGTCCCCGCCGCCCAGCCAGTGGTTCCAGATCCGTGCCGTGTGCGGCTGATCGGTCCTGATCCTGTCGCCCGGTTCACCAGCGGCGGGGGTCTCGGGCACGCGGACGCTCCAGTTCCGACGGCCGGCCGGAAAGCAGCAACCTACCCACAGGAGTCGGGCCGAGCGAGAGAGAATGACGCGGTCGTGACACGGTTCCTGACCCCTGCTCAGTTCGGAGAAGGCATGCAGCACAGCTCCCGGCGCCCCGTCCGCGGTGCCCGTACGGCCGCCCTGCTGACCGCCGTCGTACTCGCCACGGTGACACCGGCCACAGCCGCGGAGGCCGGGCCCTCCGGGGCACGGGCCCCGGCCGTACCGCTGCGGGTGGCGACCTACAACATCCACGCCGGAGCCGGTCAGGACGGGGCCTTCGACCTCGAACGCACCGCGGAGGCCATACGTGATCTGGACGCCGACGTGGTCGGTCTCCAGGAGGTCGACGTGCACTGGGGCGCCCGGAGCGACTTCGTCGACGAGGCCCGCGCACTCGCCGAAACGCTGGACATGCGGGTGTTCTTCGCGCCGATCTACGATCTGGACCCGGCCACCGCGGACGGGGAGCGCCGGCAGTACGGTGTCGCCGTGCTGAGCCGCTACCCGGTGCTCGAGGCCGAGAACCACGAGATCACCCGGCTCTCCACCCAGACGCCCGATCCGGTGCCCGCCCCGGCGCCAGGCTTCGCCGAGGTGACGGTCGACGTCAAGGGTGCGTTCGTACACGTCTACAGCACGCACCTGGACTACCGGGCCGACCCGTCGATCCGTTCGGCCCAGGTGGCGGACATGCTCGAGGTGCTGGCCGCCGACCGCGGACCGAAGATCCTGGTCGGCGACTTCAACGCCGAGGCGACGGCCCCGGAGTTGGCACCGCTGTGGCAGCGGTTGCGGGACGCCGCCCCGGACGGCGGCGGGACGTACCCGGCGGTCGACCCCGTCAAGCGGATCGACCTGGTGACGGTCTCCCCCGACATCACCGTGACCGGTGCCCGCGAAGTCGCGACGGACGCGTCGGACCACCGCCCCGTGGTCACGGACCTGAGGCTGCACCGGCGCGGCCGCTGAGCAAGCCAGGACCGGGGACGACACCTCACGGGAGTCGTCCCCGGACACCCGCCTCGAAGCAGCGAGGTGACGGGGTGTCAGTCCTGCCCGGGGACGCTCATCTCGCCCAGCAGCGACCAGTCGTCCTGCGGCACCGTCGCGTTCACGATCCGCGGGGTCTCGACGAGGTGCGGCGGCAGGGTCCGCTGCGCGGCCCTGAAGTGCTCGGACTGCACGTGGGCCGCCCCCGCTTCGTCGTCGCGGAAGGCCTCGACCAGGACGTACTCCGTCGGGTCATCGATGCTGCGGGACCAGTCGAACCACAGGCAGCCCGGCTCACCGCGGGTCGCCGCGGTGAAGTCGGCGGCGATGTCAGGCCACTGGTCCGCGTACTCGGGACGGATACGGAATTTGGCGGTGATGAAGATCATCGGTCGGTCTCCCTCATCGGTTCTCTGCGTGCCGTCGCACCGCCCGGAGTGTCGTCCGGCGGGCGAACACCGGCCCGGGGAGTGCCCGCTCCGTCGGCCGGGACGGTCACCGGCCCGATGGATCCGGCAGCGCACGGTCGTGGCCGTGACACAGGTCGAACACGGCCGACTGCGAAGATCGTAGCCGACACGGGGCGGGCGGGCCTCGGCGGTGACCTCCCCGCACAGGGACGTCAGACCGGTGCCGTGCGCAGACGCAGGGGGGTGGTCGTGGCGGGTTCCGGCAGGCGCAGCCCCCGGCTGCCGGGCGTGATCGAGCCCAGGACGCTGGGACGGCGGGCGCCGGTGCAGGCCGGGACCGTGCCGGCCAGTCCGTGCGCGGTCAGGTATCCGAGGACGGCGAAGGCGTAGGCCTCCTTGGCCGCCGAGGGCAGCCCGAGGTCGTCGGAGGTCAGCAGCGGGATGCCGTGCAGCGCGGTGCTCAGCATGGACATCAGGGTGGGGTTGCGGGTTCCGCCACCCGAGGCGATGACCTCGCTCGCCCCGACCGCGCGGACCGCGTCGGCGACCGTGCGGGCGGTGAGGTGGGTGACGGTGGCGACCACGTCCTCGGCCTGGATCCGGTCGCGGCCGGCCAGGGCGGCTTGCAGGTAGGGCCAGTGGAACAGCTCCTTGCCGGTCGTCTTGGGCGGCGGTTTCGCGTAGTACGGCTCGTCGAGGAGACGCTGCAGCAGAGCGGGGTCGACCCTGCCCCGGGCGGCCAGCATTCCGTCCCGGTCGTATTCCAGCCGGCCGTCGGTGAGGGCGTGCACCGCCGCGTCGACGAGGGCGTTGGCGGGGCCGGAGTCGAAGGCGACCGGGTCACCGGCCGCGCCGGCCACCGTGAGGTTGGCGATCCCTCCGAGGTTCAGGGCGGCGGGCACGCCGGGCCGCCCGCGCAGCCACATCACGTCGACGACGCTCACCAGGGGCGCGCCCTGGCCGCCGGCGGCGACGTCGCGAGTGCGCAGGTCGGAGACCACCGGGCGGCCGGTGGCCTCGGCGATCCAGGAGGGTGAGCCGATCTGCAGTGTGCCGTGCACCCGGCCCCGCTCGACCCAGTGGTAGACGGTCTGACCGTGGGAGACGACGAGGTCGGCGCGTCCGTCGCACAGTTCCCGGTCGGCGCGAGTGGCCACGGCGGCGAACGCCTGGCCGATTCGGGTGTCGAGCCGGCACACGTCCCTCATCGTGGTCGACGCCGGCGGCAGCGCGGCCGTCAGGGCGGCCCGCACCTCCTGCGGGTAGGGGTCGCTCACCATGCCCAGGGGGGTCAGCAGCAGACTGTCCCCTTCAAGGGTCAGGTCGGCCGCGGCGGCGTCGACCGCGTCGTGGGACGTCCCCGACATCAGCCCGATGACCCGCATCGTCATCCTCACACCTCTTCCCCGGTCCGTACGGCGGTCAGTCGCGCAACGCGCGACGGTGGTCGTCGCCGCGCAGGGTGAGCAGGGCGAGCGTGCTGACGGCACAGGTCACGACCACGTAGTGGGCGGGAATGTCGATGTTGCCGGTCCGTTCGATCGCTTCGGTGATGATCAGGCCGGCGCATCCGGAGAAGACGGCGTTGGACAGCGAGTACGCCAGACCGAGGCCGGTGTAGCGGACGCTGGTGGGGAACATCTCCGAGAGCATCGCGGGCCCGGGACCCGCCATCAGCCCGACGGCGGCACCGGCGGCGAACACCGCGAGGCTCTTGGTGGCCGTCGAGGTGCCGGAACCCTGCAACAGGTGCATCAGGGGGAACGCGAGGACGGCCACGAGCACCGCTCCGGCCACCATCACCGCGCGGCGGCCGATCCGGTCGCTCAGCGCGCCCGCCGGGATGATGGAGGCCGCGAAGCCCAGGTTGGCGAGGACCGTGGCGATCAGGGCCTGCTGGAACGAGGCGTTGAGCGTGCTCTGGAGGTAGGACGGCATGACGACGAGGAAGGTGTAGCCGGCCGCCGACCATCCCATGAGCCGCCCGGCACCGAGTGCGATGGCCTTGGCCACCTCACGTGCGGGGGCAGGTGCCGGCGTCACCGCCTGCGGGCGGTCCCCCGCGCCCGGGGACTGTGTCCGAGTCCGAATGCGCGTCCGCGTTCGCGTTCGCTGGAAGGACGGGGTCTCCTCCAGCTTCAGCCGCAGCCACAGGGCGGCGAGCCCCAGGGGCAGTGTCAGCAGGAACGGCAGTCGCCAGCCCCACTCGTTGAGTTCCGGCTCGGTCAGCACGGTGGCCAGCAGCGCGGCCATGCCCGCTCCGGCGAGCAGGCCGAGGGCCACCGTGAAGGACTGCCAGGACCCGTACAGCCCGCGCCGCCCCGGCGGGGCGAACTCCGTCATGATCGAGACGGCACCGCCGAACTCCCCTCCCGCGGACAGACCCTGGACGATGCGCAGCAGCGTGAGCAGCCAGGGGGCCGCGACACCCAGCGTGGCGTACGTCGGAAGCAGACCGATCAAGGTGGTGGCACCGGTCATCAGCAGGATGACGAGGATCAGCGTGGGGCGGCGCCCCATCCGGTCGCCCAAGCGGCCGAAGACGGCCGCGCCGACCGGGCGGAAGAAGAAGGCGAGCGCGAAGGACGCATAGGTCTTGACCAACGCCTCGACGTCGCTTCCGCCCTCGGGTGTGAAGAAGTTGGCGGCGATGACGGTGGCGAAATATCCGTAGACGCCGAACTCGTACCATTCGATGAAGTTGCCCACCGACCCCGCCACCAGAGCCCTGCGCGATCGCGGCGGTTTGGCGGTTCCCTCGACCGGGCCGTGCACGGGAATGGTCATACGGCGCCCTCTCGACGTCATGGATGCCAAGCGGACGGAAGCTTTCCTTGATTGGAAGTTAGTTTCAATGGTCCATCCATCACCTGCCGATAACTTTCACCAACAGCGCCGGCCGCGTCGACCGGGCCGAGCCGAAGCCTCCGCCGCTGCGGACCGGCGCAGGGCGGAGGCCGAGGCTCCGTCAGTCCTTGATCTCGCAGATCACCGCGCCGGAGGTGACCGACGCGCCCACCTCGGCGTTCAGCCCCTTGACCGTGCCCGAGCGGTGCGCGT